>CAYOHO010000098.1:0-7097 GCA_964403755.1 uncultured Oscillospiraceae bacterium | reverse complement strand
GCGATCACGGCCGCTGTCACGGCAGCGGACGGATCGGGGTCTCGGCCATGAAGCGGCGGACGCCGGCCAGGTCAAGCCGGCCGGTGGTGGCACCAAGGTACTGCACGCTATTGGCCGCCAGGGCATTGGCAAACTGGCAGGTTTCGCGCATGTCCCAGCCATAGGCCAGGCCGGCGAGGAAGCCGGCCACGAAGGAGTCACCGGCACCGCAGGTGTCGATCACCGGAACCTGGTAGGCCGGCACGCGGAAGTCTGTCTCGGCATTGCGGAAATAGCAGCCGTCGCCGCCCAGCTTGATGACCACGTTGCGTACGCCGGCTTCCAGCAGGATGCGGGCCATCTCGGCCGGATCGGTGGTTCCGGTCAGGGCGCGCGCCTCCTTGAAGCTGGGCAGGAAGTAGTCCAGATGCGGCAGCACGTCGCGCATGGCCGCCATCCAGCGGCCGGAGCGGTCGTGGGTCATGTCGAGGGTGGTGATGCAGCCGGCGCGCTGCGCCTCGCGGAACAGCGTCGCGGTCGGCTCGCCGACCAGCGTGGGGATCGCGAAATAATTGCTCGAGTGGACGATGCGGTACTGGCCGAGGGTCGACAGGTCGACGTCCTCGAGGCTGGTCTGCGAATTGACGCCGCGGCGGACATAGAAGGTGCGCTCGCCGGCGTCATTGATGACGACCAGCGAGACGGTCGTCTTGCTGTTGGGGATCACCTTGACGTGTGATGTATCGATGCCTTCAGCGACCATCCGGTTCCAGTAGAAGGCGCTGAACTCGTCATCGCCGCTGCGGCAGACGAAATCGACGTCGACCCCGAGCCGGGTCAGGTGGACGGTGGTGTTGAGGGTGTCGCCGCCGGTGCCCATCTCGAGGCTGGTGAGCAGATGGCTGTCGGCATTGAAATCAAGCTCGTTCATGGGGCGGACACTGATATCGACAACGCCGTTGCCAACGGCCAGAATTGTTTTCATGGCGAACCTCCCGCTGCAGGGTTCCGGCTGCGCGCTACCGATGTCCGCTTGCGCATGCCTGGAAATCCGATGTCTGTCCGGCCGCTGTGCCGGTTCCGGCCCGGCTCGTCCGGCTGGGCCGGATAGGCCCGGCATCATTGTCAGGCGACCTTAACCATTCTATAATCATTGTCAGCGAAAGGCAATTCACTTCCAGCCCGCACCCGTGCTGGTTCGCCGGTGCCTTCGGCAGCCGGCGGCATTCGGAAGGAGTCGACAGCTGATGAAAATGACTTTCTGTGGCGCTGCCCGTATGGTGACCGGCTCCTGCTGCCTGGTCGAGACGGAGACAGCCCGCTTCCTGGTTGACTGCGGCATGCTGCAGGGCCAGGACGCGGAAGCGAACGGCAATTGCCAGGACTTCCCTTTCGACCCGAAATCGATTGACTTCGTTCTCCTGACCCACGCCCATATCGACCACAGCGGCCGCCTGCCGAAGCTCTATGTCGATGGCTTCCGCGGCCCGGTCCACACAACCCGCGCGACGGCCGGCCTCTGCCGCATCATGCTGCCGGACTCCGGCCACATCCAGGAGTCGGAGGCCGCCTGGCATGCCCGCAAGGACCGCCGTGCCGACCGTGAATGCGCCGGCCCCCTCTATACGATGCAGGACGCGATCGACACCTGCCGCCTGCTCACCGAAGTCCGCTATGACGAGCCCTTCAGCCCGGCCGACGGCATCCGCGTCTGCATGCGCGACGCCGGCCACATCCTCGGCTCGGCCATCCTCGAAGTCGACATCACGGAAGGCGGACGCACAACCCGGGTCGTCTTCAGCGGCGACCTCGGCAACCGCAACATCCCGATCATGCGCGACCCGGCCATCATCGAGTCTGCCGACCTGCTGGTGGTCGAGTCCACCTATGGCGACCGCCTGCATGAGGCGCTGGCCGACCCGGTCGAGCGCATGGTCACCGTCATCAACGAGACGATCGCCCGCGGCGGCAATGTGATCATCCCGGCCTTCGCCGTCGGCCGCACACAGGAGGTCATCTACGCCCTCAACCGTGAGGAGGAGCGCTACCGGGACCACCGCAGCGCCTTCCTGCGCACGCAGGTCTATGTTGACAGCCCGCTGGCGGTCTCCGCCACCCGGGTATTCGAAGAGAACAGCGACTGCTTCGATGAAGAGGCCCAGGCCTTCATCAAGGCCGGCGAAAACCCGCTCGAATTCCCCAACCTGCACTTCACGGCCAGCGTCGAGGAGTCGAAAGCACTCAACGACGACAGCAAGCCGAAGATCATCATCTCCTCGAGCGGCATGGCCGATGCCGGCCGGGTCCGCCATCACCTCAAGCACAACCTCTGGAAGCGCGAGGCTGCCGTCATCTTCGTCGGCTACCAGGCGCCCGGAACCCTCGGCCGCCAGCTGGTCGACGGCGCCACCCGGGTCTCCATCTTCGACGAGGAAATCGCCGTGCGAGCCCATGTCGAGATGATCGAGGGCTTCTCCGGCCACGCTGACCGCCGCGGCCTGCTCAACTGGATCGACGCGTTCAAGCGCAAACCCACCCGCATCATCCTGGTCCACGGCGAGGACGGCGTGATCGACCGCTTTGCCGGCACCATTGGCGGGACCCTGGGCATCCCCACGCACATCGCTGACTTCGGGGTTGCCATCCAGCCCGATGATGCCAGCCTGTTCACCGTTGCGGAGCCCCTGCCCGAGCCTGCGGCAGAACCGGGCGCCCGCTTCGGAACGGGCCTTTATCCGCACCCGGCGCCAGCCGGCCATGCCGAACCGGCCGCCCAGCGCCAGCGCAGCCTGCCGGTTCAGGCAGATAAGGCGGTGAAAGCACTGGAGGATGATTTTGCGCGCATCCTCGCGCAGACCAGCCGGTCACTGGCCCGCTGCCGGACGCCTGAGGAGAAGGCGGCTGTCCTGGCGGAAGCCCGCCAGTCCCTGCGCCAGGCGGTTGATGCCGAGCTCGACGGGAAGCATCCGATCACCCGTTGAATTTGCCTTGAGCCGCGCCTGTTTCCAAATGACGTTGTTCTTGACTTTATTGACAATATAGATTCAATATTGTCAGGCAAAATCAACAAATTCTGAATCGAAAAGAAACAGTTTTCAATTGTTTCAGGGATTCGCTTGTCCTATAATAGGGGCACCCGTTCAGTCAGGCACTGACTGAACGGGTGCCCAACTGTTTCGGCTGCATCCTTGCAGCACCTTTGCCTGATGTCCGCCAGGACGGCCTGCCTGCTCAAGGGCGGCCGGTGTCCAGCCGGCGGCGTGCCGCTGTGGCACGTTCAGATGGATTGAATTTTGGAGGTTCCGGACTTGAACAAGCGAATTGGCAGAAAGACATATGACACGGAAAAGGCGCAGCTGATCACCAGCAAAGCTTGTGGCTGCTATGGCGATCCCGCCGGATTTGAGGAAAAGCTTTACCGGAGGAACGACCAGACGTTCTTCCTCTGCGGCGTCGGCGGCAGCGCATCCTGCTATCCAGCGGCCGACATTTTGCCTCTGACCCTTGAGCAGGCCCGTTCCTGGCTGACGGATGTGCTCGGTTCCGCATCGGCACAGCAGATCTGCGAGCCAGTGGAGAAGGCGGCAGCCAGGCCGGCGGCCAGGACTTCCACCAGGCCGGCCAGAACTTCCCGGCGTACCAAGGCTGAAGCCGCCGACTGACAGCCGAGCCCAGGCCATTGCTGGCCGACAAGTCTGAGCGGGCCATTCCTTGCCAGGTCATTCCTGGCCAGGATCTCTGAGCAGGCCGTTTCTGGTCAGGATGCCTGACTAGGACGCTCAATCCGCGGATACAGAACCAGGGCGCGGTCCATCGCTGATGGATCCGCGCCTTTTTCATGCGCACGCGTCCGCTCGCCATGCTTCCGGCATCCGGTGCGGTGCCTGCTGACCGGGTGCTTCGGCTCTCCATGCGTCTGCAGCCGTGTTCGGAGCCAGGCGATTTCGCACCTAACCATAAATTAACATCGGGCAAAAATGCTCCGAACATTCGGCCGCTAGAATGAAGGCAAGAACAGAACCGGAGCAGAACCCGGGGCCGGGATGGCGGCAGGCCGCCGACATCCAGAAGTGGCCGCCAAGATCCAGAAGCGGGCCGGAAGTCCGACCTGTGTGACAGAAAGAAGGAAGTCGATATGAGCATCCGCAAGCCACTGGCTATTGCCATGATCCTGAGCATCGTCCTGGCCGCGCTGACCGCCGGCTGCAGCAGCATCAGCGCCACCCCGACCACCCGTGCCGGCTCTACGGCTGCCTCGACGGCAGCGGCAAGCCCGGCTGCATCCGGTCAGGGCACGGCTGCGTCCGGTCAGGGCACGGTTGCGTCCGGTCAGGGCACGGCCGGCATCTCCGGCACCATCGTCGCCGGTGGCTCATCCGCACTCCAGCCGCTGGCCCAGAAGGCCGCCGAGCTATTCATGGCACGGAACAGCGCCGCCCGAATCCAGGTCCAGGGCGGCGGATCCGGCACCGGCCTGACCCAGGTCGCCCAGGGCGGCTTCCAGATCGGCAACTCGGACATCTTCGCCGAGGAGAAGCTCGATGCCGCCACCGCCTCGACGCTCGTCGACCACAAGGTCTGCGTTGTCGGCTTTGCCACCGTCGTCAACCCCCAGGTCAGCGTCAGCGGCCTCACCAGCCAGCAGCTGGTCGACATCTTCACCGGCAAGGTTGTGAACTGGAAGGATGTCGGCGGCCAGGACCAGTCGATCGTGATCATGCAGCGGCCGGCCTCTTCCGGCACCCGCGCCACGTTCAGGAAATATGCGCTCGGCGGCAAGGAAGAGGCCCAGGGCAGCGCGCTGACCGAAGACTCCAGCGGGACCATCCTCAAGGCGGTTGCCGATACCCCGGGCGCCATCTCCTACCTCGCCCTCTCCTATGTCAACAGCACGGTCAAGGCGCTGAAGCTGAACGGCGTCGAGCCGAGCGTCGCGAGCATTGTCAGCGGCCTGTATCCGATCTGGGCCTATGAGCACATGTACACCAAAGGCGAGGCCACCGGCCTGGCCAAGGCCTTCATCGACTTCATCACGGGCGCCGAGTTCGCGCCGGCGATCAAGGAGCTTGGCTACATCCCGGTGACCGACATGAGGGTCTCCCGCTGATGGCCCGGATGCCGGATGATGCCGCAGCAGCCGGAACAAGGAGCATGAACATGCTGAAGCTGCATTCAGGCCGGCTCCGTGCCGACTATCTCAAGAAGGAGCGTGCCGGCCGCGTCATGGTGATGTCGGCCGGATTCCTGCTGATCGTCCTCACGGCAGCAGTCGCCGGCTTTATCGTCTACCGCGGTCTGGCGACCTTCACGGCGGACGGCGTCAATCCGCTGGCCTTCCTCGCTTCCGGCAATTGGGCGCCGGAGCGGGCCTGGGCGGACGGCGGACCATCGGTTGGCGCCGGCATCTTCATTGTCGGCTCGGTCGCCCTTTCGCTGCTGGCGCTGCTGCTGATCGCGCCGTTCAGCATCGCGACTGCCATCTTCATCACCCAGATATCGCCGGGACTGGGCCGGAAGCTGCTGCAGCCGGCGATCGAGATCTTTGTCGGCATCCCCTCGGTGGTCTATGGCTGGATCGGCATCAGCGTCCTCGTGCCCTTCCTGCGCCAGACAGCCGGCGGCCTCGGCTTCAGCCTTCTGGCCGGCGCGATGGTGCTGGCGGTCATGATCTTTCCCACGATCACCAGCATCTCGGCCGATGCCCTGGCAGCCCTGCCGGCCGACTATCGCGAGGCTTCCTATGCCCTCGGCGTGACCCGCTGGACCACGATCCGCAAGGTGCTGGTTCCGGCAGCCATGCCCGGCATGCTGACCGGCTTCGTGTTCGGCCTGGCGCGCGCCTTCGGCGAGGCGCTGGCCGTGCAGATGGTCATCGGCAACCGGATCACGCTGCCCACTGGCCTGCTGAAGCCGATGATCAACCTGACCAGCATCATCACGCTTGACATGGGCAACACGGCTGGCGGCACGCTGTGGAACAATGCGCTCTGGTCCATGGCGCTGCTGCTGATGCTCATCTCCTTCGGCTTCATCATCCTGGTCCGTGCGATCGGAAAGCGGGGTGAGCACAAGTGATGATAGTGAACCAGCCTGGCCGGCGCAGCCGCGCCGCCGTCGTCGACCGCATCGCCACAGCCGCGCTCTACGCGCTTTCGTTTTCGTTCGTGCTGCTGCTAGGCCTGTTTGTCGGCTATTTCCTCGTGCAGGGCTGGAGCCGCCTCAACTGGCATTTCCTCACCGGTGCGCCGGAGTTCGCGCGCGCCGGCGGCGGCATCGGGCCACAGCTGTTCAACTCCATCTACCTGGTGGTGCTCTCGGGTCTGATCTCAGTCCCCGCCGGCATCCTCGCCGGCATCTACATGGCCGAGTACGCCCGCCCGGGCCGGCTGACCAGCCTGATCCGCCTCAGCATCGAAACGCTGTCCTCTCTGCCCTCGATCGTCATCGGCCTGTTCGGCATGCTGGTCTTCGTCACGCTCACCGGCTGGCGCTACACGCTGTTCGGCGGCGCCCTGACGGTCTCGATCCTGAACCTGCCGATCATCACGCGCAAGACCGAGGATGCGCTGCGCTCGGTTCCGGGCAGCATCAAGGAAGCCAGTCTGTCGCTCGGCGCCACCCATTGGCAGTCGATTGTCCGTGTGCTCCTGCCCGCGGCCCTGCCCGGCATCATCACCGGCGTGATCATTGCCTCGGGCCGCGCCTTCGGCGAGGCGGCCGCGCTGCTGTACACCGCTGGCATGAGCAGCCCGCCGTTAAACTTCTCGAATCTCAACATCCTTGATCCGCAGTCGCCGCTCAGCCCGTTCCGGCCGGCCGAGACCCTGGCTGTCTATATCTGGAAGATCAATGCCGAAGGGCTGGTGCCCGATGCCCGCCAGATCGCGGACGGCGCGGCTGCCATCCTGATCCTGTCGGTCCTGGTGTTCAACCTGGCCGCCCGCTGGCTGACCCGCCGCCTTTCGAAGCGGTTCCAGGGACAATAAAAATCGGAGCAGGTCCTGCCTGCCCCGATGCGGTCTGTTCAAGGGCCGCTCGCCTGCAGCAGGCGGACGGCCCATCCTTCAGTGCGCCACGCATGGCGCTTCACTCGGCGGTGAAAGTCCGCTATGGAGGTA
>CAYOHO010000097.1:0-7206 GCA_964403755.1 uncultured Oscillospiraceae bacterium | reverse complement strand
ATGCTTTCAGCCTCTTGGCGATGTCAACACGTTATATATTTCGGGAGTTCAGGATGGGATAGGTCCTCTTGTCATTCCAGTCCTAATCAATTGAATGCAGAAGGTAGAGGGAGCAACATGTCGAAGAAGAGTTCAGCCACTTTGCGCAGAATGACCCTGATCGTTGCCATTGCCATGCTGGTCACCATGCTGGCGGCCTGCGGCAGCGCCAGCACCACCGCGGCCACAACCGCCGCCACCACGAAGGCCGCCACCACCGCGGCTGCCACCACCGCTGCGGCCACAACCGCCGGTTCCGCCGCTGCCACCACCGCCGCTGCCACCGGCGACATCCTGGTCGGCTTCTCCGCCTCGATCACAGGCTCCACCCCGGTTGAAGGCGAATACTCGCGTGCCGGTGCCGAACTAGCCGTTGAAGAAATCAACGCCAAGGGCGGCGTGCTTGGCCGCAAGATCAAGCTCGCCATCGAGGACGACGCCAATGACGCCACCATGGCCGTCAACGCCGTCAACAAGCTGGTCAGCCAGCCGATCGTTGCCCTCATCGGGCCCCACAAGAGCTTTGCCGCCAAGGCCGTCATGCAGATCATCACCGACAAGAAGATCCCCTACATGACCGGCGCCACCAGCGTCACCCTGCTCGATGCCAAGAGCCCCTACTTCTTCCGCCTCCGCGCCTCTGACGGACTGGTCGCCAAGATCGCCGCCAAGTTCGCCGTCGAAGACCTGAAGGCCAAGAAGGTCGGCATCTTCTTCAACAATGACGAGTACGGCACCGGCGCCAAGAAGGTCATCGAAGAATACCTGACCTCCATCAACGTGGCGTTCGTCTCTGAAGGCCACAATGCAACCGACAAGGACATGACCGGCCAGATCAACAAGATGAAGGCCGCCAACGTCGACGCCCTGATCATCTGGTCGCATGCCAATGAGAACGCCGTCGCCGTCCGCCAGTTCGCCGAGCTCGGCCTCAAGTGCCCCATCATCTCCGGCCCTGGCTTCACCGTCTCCAACTTCCTTGACCTGATCGACGCCTCCATGATCGCCAACTCCTACACCGTCACCGACTACATGCCCGCCAGCACCGGCGCGATCAACCAGGAATTCGTCAAGAACATGATTGCCAAGAAGAAGATCACGCCTGACTTCTATGCCGCCACCTACTATGACGCCGTCTACACCCTTGCCGATGCCATCAAGCGCGCCGGGTCCACCGACCGCGAAGCCATCCGCACGGCCCTGACCAAGACCAAGGACCTCCAGGGCGCCATGGCCAAGTACTACGCCAACGACAAGAACGAGCTCTGCCATGAGACCCTGGTCCTCAAGGCCGACAACAACAAGAAGTTCAGCCTGCTGAAGACGGTCAACGAGTAAGCCGGCCAAACCCCGTCCCGATCTGGATTGACGCAAAATGTCGCATCATGACGACTGACTGATGATCGGGGGATATGGATCCGCATCCATATCCCCCGTCGTCCGTGCCGGGGCTTCCGCCGTGTTGGGAAGCCCGGCTCCGCCATCCAGGCGGACCTGAACCGGAATTCAACCAGGGAAACCCTGTGGTACCGGGCAAGCCGGACCGGGCGCGAGCCAGGACGGGCCGCCGGATACGCATAAAGCCATCCCAGTGAAATAAACATCGCCGGTCGGGGAATCCCGCGCCGGCGGAACATGAGGGAACGACTTATGACAACCATTCTCCAAATGCTTCTTGCCGGAATCGCCTTCGGCTGCATCTACTGTCTGGTCGCGATCGAGATCACCCTGATCTTCAACGCCAGCGGCATGATCAACTTCGGCCATGAAAAGTTCATCGTGCTGGCCGCCTTCATCTTTGGCGGCACACTGGTCAAGCAGCTCAACCTGCCGTTCGCGGTCGCGGTCATCGGTGCCGTCGCCCTGATGGCCCTGTTCGGCGCCGGCGTTGCCACGACCATCTTCAACCCACTGCGCAACATGTCCTCCGACCTGTTCGCCCTGATGGGCACCGTTCTCCTGGCCAACATCATCCGTGAAGCCGTCCGCCTCATCTGGGGCCCGGCGGCGTTCCGCGTCAGCGGCTTCCTCAACGGCAACTTCAACGCGGGCGAGATCATCGTCCCCAAGGTCTACCTCTACATCATCATTGCCTCGGTTGTCTTCATCTTCCTGCAGAACCAGCTGTTCATGAAGACGAAGCTGGGCCGGGCCATGCGCTGCGTCAACCAGGACAAGATGGCTTCCGCGCTCATGGGCATCAACGTCAGCCGCAACATCGTCATCACCATCGCCATGAGCGCCTCGGTCTGCGCGATTGTTGCCATGCTGATCATCCCGATCTTCAATGTCGACGGCTCGATGGCCTCCATGATCGCCCTGAAGGGCTTCGCAGCCGGCGTCGTCGGCGGCTTCGGCACCATGACCGGCGCCATTGCCGGCGGCCTGTTCATCGGCCTGATCGAGAACATCTACGTGATGTTCGGACCGTCGCTGTACAAGGATGTCGTCGCCTTCGTCGTGATGATCCTCTTCCTCCTCATCCGCCCGCAGGGCATCGTCAAGAAGAGGTCCTGATCGGGCTCCCGTCCGAAACCAACGCAGAGGAGAACCGCCATGAAGCGATCCAATATCAAGTACCTATTGTATGCCGTCTTCGTCGTCCTGCTGTTCCTCGTTCCGAATGTCATCAAGGGCGAGTACGACATCATGCTCTTCGACCAGGTCATGATCTACACGATCATCGTGCTGGGCCTCAATTTCATCACCGGACTGACCGGCCAGACCAACCTGGGCGTTGCCGGCGTCTTCGCCGTCGGCGCCTACACCTCGGCGCTGCTCAATACCCGGCTTGGCGTCTCGCCCTGGCTGTCTTCGCTGGTGGCGCTGCTGTCGGGCCTGGTGGTCGGCGTGATCCTCGGCTACCCGAGCCTGCGCATCAAGGGCAAGTACCTGGCCCTGACCACGATCGGCTTCGGCGAGATCGTCCGCCTGCTGCTCACCAACATGACATCGATCACGAACGGCACGCTCGGTGTCACCAAGATCCAGTCCTATTCGCTCTTTGGGATTGAGATCAAGGGCGTGCTGCCGTTCTACTATTTCCTGCTTGTCTTCACCATCATCGCGATCTTCCTGGCCTCCCGCATCATCCGGAGCCGCTGGGGCCGCGCCTTCAAGGCGATCCGCGACAACGAGCAGGCGGTCGAGTCCTGCGGCATCAGCCTGTCCGAGGTCAAGGTCAAGGCCTTCATCACGTCATGCGCGTTTGCCGGCGTGGCCGGCGCCTTCTACGCCCATCTGATCGGCTATATCAACCCGGCCAACTTCTCGATCGACCTGTCGGTCAAGTTCCTCATGATGCTCATCCTGGGCGGCATCGGCACCATCCCGGGCTGCATCATCGGCAGCCTGTTCATCACGCTGCTGCCGGAGTACCTGCGCTTCCTGAAGGACTACTACTGGCTGATCTTCAGCATTATCGTCTTTGTCTTCGTCCTGAAGTGGCCGTACGGCATCGTCTCCATCTTCAGCAAATGGACCCGGAAAAAGACAACAAGGCCGACTGCCAGCAGCGAGGCCGGTGCCAAGTAATCAGGATGGAGGAACCTTCATGTCAACCATATTGGAGCTGAAAAGCGTCACCAAGAAATTCGGCGGCCTGACCGCCGTCAACAACCTGTCCATGCAGGTCGAGGAAGGCAAGATCCACGCCCTGATCGGGCCGAACGGATCCGGCAAGACGACAACCCTGAACATGGTCGCCGGCGCCCTGCGCGTGACCGCGGGCAGCGTCTTCTACCGCGGCCAGGAGATCAGCCTGCTGCCGGAAGTCGGGGTCGCCCGCAGCGGCATCGGCCGCACCTTCCAGAACATCAAGCTGTTCTCCTCGATGACCGCGCTGGAGAACGTCATGGTCGGCGGCCATCGCTTCGTCAAGACCGGCCTGGTCATGAGCATGTTCGACATCCCGCGGGCGAACCGCGAGGAGCGTGAGCTGCGGGAGAAGGCAGAGGAGATCCTCAACTTCCTCGGCATGTACCACCTGCGCAACGAGACCGTCAAGAACCTGCCCTACGGCCGCCAGAAGGTCCTGGAGATCGGCCGCACGATCATTGCCGAACCGGACCTGATCCTGCTTGACGAGCCAGCCGCAGGACTCAACCCATCGGAGCGTGTCGAGTTCGTCAACCTGCTGGTCAAGCTGAACGAGGGCGGCAAGACCCTGTTCCTGATCGAGCACAACATGGACGTCGTCATGAAGATCAGCCACAAGATCACGGTGCTCAACTTCGGCGCCAAGATCGCCGAGGGCCTGCCGGATGAGATGCAGATCGACAGCGAGGTCATCAAGGCCTATCTGGGCAGCCACTACAAGAAGCAGTAAAGGATCGGTGGGTTGGTAAAATGCTTGAAATATCTGGAGTCAATGTCTTCTATGGCCAGGTCCAGGCGCTGTTCGACGTATCGGTGACGGTCGGCGAACATGAGATGATCTCGATCATCGGCGCCAACGGCGCCGGCAAGTCAACTCTGATGAACACGATCGCCGGCCTGATCAAGCCCGCCACCGGCGAGATCAAGTACAACGGCAAGGCCATCTCGAGCACCAAGCCGCACAGGGTGGTCGACGAGGGCATCATCTACGTGCCCGAGGGCCGTCATATCTTCTACGACCTGAGCGTGGCCGAGAACCTGCAGATGGGCAGTTACCGGCGCAAGATCAGCAAGGCCGAGTACGAGAAGGACCTCGAGGGCGTGCTGAAGATCTTCCCCCGCCTCAAGGAGCGCATCCGCCAGCTGGCCGGCACCCTGAGCGGCGGCGAGCAGCAGATGCTGGCGATCGGCCGCGGCCTGATGGCCGACCCGAAGCTGCTCATGCTCGATGAGCCGTCCCTCGGCCTGGCACCGGTGATCGTCGACGAGATGTTCGAAGTCATCCAGATGATCAGCCAGACCCGCAAGATCCCGATCATCCTGGTCGAGCAGAATGCGTTCATGGCCATGAGCATCACGTCCCGCACCTACGTGCTCGAGAACGGGCGCATCAAGCACCAGGGCCCGAGCGATGAGCTCATCGTCAGCCCGGAGATCAAGGTCGCCTACCTCGGCGGCTGATCCCCGGGAAATGATCGCCAGCCCTGGCGGCCGAGACCCCGAAAAATGACCGTCAGTCCTGCAGGAAAATGAAGCAGCCCCGATCCGGCGTGATACCGGGTCGGGGCTGTTCTTTCTGGCGGCTTCCACTCAGCCGCGGCGGCTGAGGGCTTCCTTGTTGCAGAGACTGGCGGGCATGCCGCCGCCGAGGACGCGTACGACCTCCTGGGCAGCCTTGCGGCGCAGGTCGATGCTGGCCTCCTGGCTGAACCAGGCGCAGTGCGGCGTGATGATGACGTTCTCGAGGCTGTACAGCGGATGGCTGGCGGGAAGCGGCTCGCTCTCGAAGACATCCAGGCCGGCGCCGGCGATCCGGCCTGCCTGCAGGGCTGCCGTCAGGGCGGCCTCATCGACGATGGAGCCGCGGGCCGTATTGATGAGGCAGGCCGTCGGCTTCATGCGGGCGAGGAAGGCGGCATCGACGAGGTGCTCGGTCTCCGGGTTCAGGGGACAATGAAGCGAAATGAAGTCGCTGTGGCGGGCGATCTCTTCCAGGGATGCCTTCTGGGCGAAGCGCGCCTCCATGAAGGCCGCGTCACGGCGCGGATGATAGGCAAGCACGGTGACGTTGAAGGCGGACAGCTTGCGGGCGACCGCCTGGGCAATGCGGCCGAAGCCAACCAGGCCGACCGTCGATCCGGCCAGGCGGTGGATCTGCTCGATCGACGGATCCCACCAGCCGCCTGACTGGGTGCGCCTCATGACCGCCGGCAGGCGGCGTGACAGGGCCATGATCATCATGACGGCATGGTTCGAGACCTCGTCCACGCCATAGTCCGGCACGTTGCAGACAAAGATGCCCTTGCGGGTGGCCGCCTCGACATCGATGTTGTTGACGCCGGCGCCGTAGCGGACGATCAGCCGGCAGTGCTCGAGGCTGGCGATGACATCGGCCGTGATGCTGCCGTACTGGACGATGAGGGCATCGGCGTCGCGCACGGTCGGGATGATGGCCGCCGGTGTCCGGTTCTGGTGGGCTTCCAGGCGGATGCCGGCGTCGGCAAGGATGCCGCGCTCCAGGCTGATGTCCGGGAACTCGAAATCGGTGATGACAGTGAGCTTTTCAGGCATGGCTGATCTTGTCCTTTCCGGATGGCACTGGCCGGATCAGGGAAGCCACGCCGAGAAATCGGACAGGAAGCGGTCGATGTCCCGGCGGTCTTCACCGGTCAGGTGATAGGCGGGGCGGCGGCAGTAGCTGCAGCCAATGATGCCCCGGCGGACGAGGATCTCCTTTTCGATCGCCAGGAGCGATTCGGGCGTCTTCATCCACTTGACGAGGTATGGCTCAAGCATATCATAAAGTGCCTGCGCTTTCGCCATGTCCCCGGCAACAATCGCGTCATGGACCGCCACATAGATCTCGGTATAGGAGCAGGCAGGCATCACGCCGCTGACACCGATCCGGTAGAGGTCAATCATCTCGAGGCCGGCGTAGCCGGTCAGGATCTTCATGTCCGGCTTCAGGGTCAGGAACTGCTGCAGGAAGTCACGGGCCGGCTTGTACTCGATCTTGAAGGCGGCATTCGGATAGCGCACCGCCATGTCGACCAGCTCTTCCATCGGCAGGAAATGGCCGGTTGCCTGCGGCGCGTACTGGATCACGACCGGAATGTCGACGGCCTCCAGCACGCTGGTCATGTGGTGACGGACTTCATCGATCGCCGGTGCAAAGTAGAAGGGCGGCAGCAGCATCAGGGTGTCGGCGCCGAGCCGCTCGTACTCGCGCGCCTTGCGGACGGCGACGTCCGTGCTCCAGTCGGTCACCGAGAGCAGGCTGGCTGCCGGACTGCCCTTCATGACACCCAGGAAGATCGATGTGAGCGCTGTCTTCTCATAGTCGGTCAGCTTGTGGAACTCGCTGACCATGCCGTAGAGACCGACGCCCTCGGCGCCGGTCCGCGACAGGTGCCCGACCAGCCGCTCGAAGGCGCTGTAGTCGACATCGCCGTTTTCGTGATAGGTCATCGAGGCGAGTGTGAAGGTTCCCTTGATCCGGTCGATTTCGTTCTTCAGCATCGTGGTTCCTCCCAATCTGCACCGGGACTCGTTCCGGTGCCCAAGTGACAG
>CAYOHO010000096.1:0-7291 GCA_964403755.1 uncultured Oscillospiraceae bacterium | reverse complement strand
AGCAGGAGCATCGAGGCGATCCAGAACTGGTCATTCATGAAGTCGCCCTGATGTCCGTGCACGACGAGGATCTCCTGGCAGGTGTCGCGGTGGGAGAGCACAAGCGACTCGTAGGGGATGATGTTCTTGAAAAGCTCGCGCTCCTCCTCGTAGTATTCGTCGCGGTAGAAGTAGAGGTTGTTGCGGACCCAGGTTCGGTTCTTGAGGCTCATGTTGTGGTTGCCATAGAGCATGAAGAGCCGCTTTTCGTCAAAGAACTTCTTGATGGCCTGGAACACATCGCTGTGGGCGTAGCGGATGTAGCGAAACTTGCTGTATTCCCAGAGCTCGTCGCCGTTGCCGGCCTCGATGTAGGTGAAGTCGTTGTAATAGTAGTACTCGAGTGCATAAAGGAAGATGTTCCGGTTCTGCGCAAACTCGTCGGACAGCGTGTTGTCGCCCCGGTGGGAGTCACTGAAGAAGATGAACTTGGAGCTGTCGTCAAAGTAGATGACGCGCGCATCTCGATATGCCTGCATCAGTCGCTGTTCCGTGCGCATGACTTCCGCCTCGCTGTGGTCTTTGAGTCCGGTGCCTGGTGCCGCTGCGGCGGCTCAGGTCCTGTTGCCTTCCAGGAAATCGAAAATCTCCTCGAGGTCGGGCAGCTGGGGTGACGGGTAGACCTTGACCCAGATCACCTTGCCGGTTTCGTCAATGAGGATGTTGGCTCGCGCCGAGGAGCCCTTGTTTTCACGGAAGATGCCGTAGTCGGAGGCGACCTTGCCGTGCGGCCAGAAGTCGCTGACCAGTCGGAGGTTCTCGATCGCGAGCCCGACCGCCCAGACGGTCTTGGTCGGGACCGGATCGACGCTGAAGCCGAGCGGCACGACGTTGAGCGCCTGGAACCGCTCGTAGTTGACTTCGAGGGCACGCATCTGGTCGGTGCAGACCGAGGTCCAGGCCAGGGGATGGAAGGACATCAGGACTTTCTGGCCGCGAAAGTCAGATAGGCGGACCATCTGCTCGCGGTTGTCCATCACTTCGAAATCAGGGGCGATATCGCCAGCTTTGATCGTTTCCATGTCGCCATCCTTTCCCATGCGGCGTCCCATGGGCGGGCCGCTGTTCCCATGCGGTGTCCCTGGACGGGCCGCTGTTCCCATGCGGCGTCCCATGGACGGGCCGCTGTTCCCATGCGGTGTCCCCGTGGACGGGCCGCCGCTTCCGTGCACTGCTGCCGGCATGCCGGCGTCTGGCCTGCCGTCTGCCATAAGCATAGCATATTCGGCTGCCGCCCTGAGCAGCCGGCTGCGACATTTTTCCCGGAACCTCGGCCCAGCGCCGCTGGCGGAGGCACGGACGGCGTTTGGACCAGACCGGCGGACACGCTCTGTTTACGCCCCCGATGCAGAATATTCATATCTCTTCCACTTGTTGGCCAATGTGCTAGAATGTCCTCAGGTGCGTGGCCTCCGGCAGCTGGCGTACCGGAAACCGTCATCAGCCGGCCGGCGCCGACCGGAGGCCGTAGCGGCGCCGTCCCCCTGCAGCAGCTTTCCCGCTGCCCTGAGGCTTCGCAGCCGGATTTCCTGCAGCTGACACCAGACGCGGCAGCGTCCGCGACGTAGGGAGGCAACATGCCTGTCATCGAAATCAGTCATCTCAAGAAATACTATGGAAAGCAGCGGGGCATCGAGGACGTGACGTTCTCGGTCGAGCAGGGCGAGATCTTCGGCTTTATCGGGCCGAACGGCGCCGGCAAGTCGACCACCATCCGCACCCTGCTGGGGCTGATCCATCCGACGGGCGGCACGGCGACCATCTTCGGCCGCGACTGCATCGGTGACGGCGCTGATATCCGGCAGGAGATCGGCTATCTGCCCTCCGAGGTCTTCTACTATGACCGCATGAAGGTCATCGATGTCCTCAAGTATTCGGCCAGTTTCTACAAGAAGGTCGATCCGTCGCGCATCCGCTCACTGGCGGCGACCATGGATCTCGACCTCAACAAGCGCATCGAGGACCTATCCTACGGCAACAAGAAGAAGGTGGGCATCGTCCAGGGCCTCCTGCACGAGCCGAAGCTGATCATCCTCGACGAGCCGACCAGCGGCCTCGATCCGCTGATGCAGCAGACGTTCTTCGACCTCATCGCCGAGGAGAACCGCAAGGGCGCCACCGTCCTCTTCTCCTCCCACATCCTGCCCGAGGTGCAGAAGCTGTGCAGCCGGGTCGCGATCATCCGTGACGGCGTCATTGTCGAGGTCAAGGACATGGCGGCGCTGCACAGCGAGAACTACAAGAAGGTCGAGATCACCTTTGACGAGCATCCCGACAACGGCCGCTTCGGCCTGCCCGGCATCCGCCACCTGGAGTGGTCCACGGACGGCCTGCAGGTGAAGTTCCTCTATGTCGGCGACATCAGCCTCATCGTGCAGCAGCTGCAGGGCCTGGTGCTGAAGAACCTGCTGGTCGAGGATCCGTCGCTCGAGGAGATCTTCCTCCACTACTACCAGAAGGGGGCGTCCAGATGAACGTCTTCTGGCAGGAGTGGCGCATGGGCCGGCGCTCGCTGATCGTCTGGGCCAGCTCCCTCATGGTGCTGACCGCCTTCTTCATGTCGATCTACCCCACCGTTTCCGAGAACATTGACGCCTTCCTCAAGATCCTGGAGGGCTTTCCGCCTTCCTTCCGCGAGGCCCTGGGCATCCAGAACTTCCAGCTGGGGGCTGGCGGGTTCTACAGCTTCATCATCACCTATGCGCTGCTGGCCGGCGCGGTCCAGGCAATGAACCTGGGCGTATCGGTTCTTTCAGCCGAGGTGCGCGACAAGACGGCCGACTTCCTCTACGCCAAGCCCGTTTCGCGTCCGCGCCTGATCACCGCCAAGATCCTGTCGGTGCTGTTCCAGCTCGCCATCACCAACGTCCTCTACTTTGGCGCTGCCTGGCTGACGGTTCAGGCAACGAACAGCAGCATCGGCCGCACGGATGCAATCGGCCTGCGCACGTTCACGCTGCTGACCGCCACGCTCTTCCTGATTCAGCTGTTCTTTGCGGCGCTCGGCCTGTTCGTCTCCAGCTTCCTGACCCGCATCCGCACCGTCCTGCCGATCAGCATGGGCGTGGTGTTCTTCTTCTATGTGCTCTACCTGCTGAACCAGACACTGCACAACGAGGCGCTGGCCTACCTCTCCCCGTTCGGCTATGTCGATGCCGGCGCGATCCTGCGCAGCGGCAGCTATGACACCCGCTACCTGCTGACTGCCGCGGTCCTGGTCGTGGCCTTTGTGGCCTGGACCTACCGCGCCTACATGAGAAAGGACCTGCCGGCCATATGAATGTCTTCTGGAGAGAAATGCGCGCAAACTGGAAGTCCCTCGCGATCTGGTGCGGCGCCCAGTTCTTTGTCATCTATGCGGGCATGATGAAGTATGCCGGCTACAAGGATTCCGGCGTTGACATCGGGGCGCTGTTCGCCGACATGCCGCGCGCGCTCAAGGCAATGTTCGGGATCGGCGAGCTCGACCTCGCGAAGGTCGAGGGCTACTATACTGTTTTCTTCCTCTTCTTCATGCTGCTGGCCGGCATCCATGCCATCATGCTGGGTGCCGTCCTGATCGCCAAGGAGGAGCGTGACCATTCCGCCGACTTCCTGTTCGCCAAGCCGGCGACCCGCAGCCGGATCATCTCGGCCAAGCTGGCGGCCGGACTTGTGAACGTCATCTTGTTCAACCTGGTCACCTGGCTGAGCTCGCTCTATTTCATCGCCATGTACAACAACGGCAATGCCGTCCCCGACAAGGTGGCGCGCGTGATGGTCGCCCTCCTGATCCTGCAGGTGCTGTTCCTCGCCCTGGGCGCCCTGTTCGGCGCCGTCATGCGCAATGCGCGCACAGCTTCCTCGGCGGCGACGGGCCTGGTGCTGGCCACGTTCTTCCTGTCGATCGGCATCTCCTACGACATCCGCCTCGACCTGCTGAAATACCTGACGCCCTTCAACTACTTCGAGGCCAAAAGCCTGATGTTCGGCGGCGCGTTCACGGTCTGGTCGCTGGTCCTCAGCGCCGTCCTCATCGGCGGCGCCACGTTCCTGACCTATCGAAGCTTCGGAAAGCGCGATCTCGCGGTCTAGCAGGTCAGCTTCCGAAATCCTTCTGCCGGCCTGCCCGGACTGCCTGACCCTCGGGTCGCGGTCCCGGCAGGCCTCTTTCTTTTCAGTCGTGTGGAACCGATCGCCCGCCAGCCGTTCAGGCCAGGCTGCGCCGGCGGCTCCCGCCCATCAGGATCAGCAGCGGCAGCATCAGGACGAGGATGATGGCTCCGCAGGCGAAGAAGCCGGCTGGCGCGCCGAAACGCTCGGTGAATGCGCCGGCATAGAGGTTGCCGATCGGGGTCGAGCCGCTGAAGACGAGTGCATAGACACTCATGACGCGGCCGCGGTGCGCGTCGGAGCAGTTGAGCTGCAGCGTGGAATTGGCATTGGCGGCAAACACGGAAAAGGCCACGCCGTTGACGATCAGCAGCAGTGACATGAGCACGTAGGATCCGGCAAAGCCGGCTGCCGCCAGAATAGCGCCGACAGCCAGCGGCGCAAGGGTCAGGAAGACGCGCCGGGGGCCGCGCCGGCTGGTGACGGCGACGAAGATGCCGCCGATCAGCGAGCCCAGGCCGACAAAAGACATCAGCAGGCCATACGCCGTCTCCTCGAGATGCAGCACCTGGCGGACGTAGACCGGCAGGAGCACATTGAAGTTGGGCCCGAACGTGGTCACAACGGCCAGGAGAGCGATTGTCTCCATCAGGATGGGACTGGAGCGGATGGCGCGAAGGCCTTCCAATATCTCGGGCATGATCTTGCGGTGCGTCCGGCTGGCGGTCATGCGCTGCAGTGGCTGGATGAAGAAGAGGCTGAGCAGGACTGCGGCAAAGCTGATCGAGTTGATGTAAAAGCAGGTTGCGATGCCGACGGAGGCCATGACGAGGCCGGCAATGGCCGGACCGACCAGGCGCGATGAATTGAAGATGGTGGCGTTGAGTGCGATGGCGTTCATGAGGTCCTGCTTGCCGACCAGCTCGATGATGAATGCCTGGCGCGCCGGCATGTCAATCGTGTTGACCACGCCCATCAGGGCAGACAGGATGAAGATGTGCCAGAGCTGGATGCGGCCGGTGGCGGTCAGGACGCCAAGGATCAGGGTCAGCACCATGAACGCGGCCTGGGCCAGCATGATCAGCGTCTTCTTGTCGTACTGGTCGATCATGACGCCGGCAAACAGGGACAGCAACAGCACGGGCGTGAACTGGCAGACGCCGATCAGGCTGAGCATCAGCGCCGAGTGGGTCAGGTCGTAGGCCAGCCAGGGCAGGGCAATGTTCTGCATCCAGGTGCCGATCATGGAAACGATCATGCCGATCGCGTAATAGCGGAAGTTTGCATGCCGCAGCGCGAGGAAAGGGCTGTTGAGGCGGGTTGAAGATTCCAGCTGTCTGTCCAAGGGAGGAGCCTCCTGCTAAAGCCATGGGCTTCACGCCGTCGACCGGTGGGAGCCGATGGTTTCCATTGTAGCGGCGCGGCCCCGTTCGCGCCAGAGGCAATCGCAGGCGCTGCGGCTGCTTCTGTCCAGGTGTCGGAAAGCGCGCCGGCACCTGTGCAAGCCAGATTGCCAGTTCCCGTTGCCGTGTTTCGATGCCAGCACGTATAATGGAAACACTGGCGCCCGGGATGGCTATCCATCAGCCGGACAGCGCTTTATTCCGCCGGATGCAGCCTTTTGCCGACATGCCGCCGTCAGTGCGCCATGCAGCACTGGCAGCAGCGCCGGCCGCCACTGGCGGCCGACACCTGCACAAGCGGCCACGCCGCCGAGGGGATCATGATCGATACGTTCAGGTCTGCCCGCTCTGCTCAAGAAGATGAATCAAATGGGCACGGCCTGGCCAGCCGGCTATCCGAGGCTTGCCGGCGCATCCAGGGCGAGGCGCTCCGTCTCCTGTCCGGCGATCTGCCGGCGGTCGCGCCAGCCCAGGCTGAAAGCCTGTCCGAAAGCCTCGACAGTCTGGCGGGCGCGGGCATTGCGGCGCTTCGCGGCCTGATTGGCGCCGACCAGCCGCTTCTGCTCCTGATGTCTGAACCTGTCCTGGAATGCGAACCGGTCCCGGGGCGCGAACCTGTCCTGGAATGCGAACCTGTCCTGGAATGCGAACCGGTCCCGGGGCGCGAACCGGTCCTGGAATCCGAACCGTCGCGTGCAGCGGAGCTGCAGCCGTCCGGCCAGAATCAGCCGGCCGTGCCATCCGGGTTCCGTGCCTATGGCGATACCCATGAATCCTTGCTGGCGCTCGCCCGCGAAGTCCTGGCCGATGGCCGGAGGCACTTCCAAGGCGATGCCGGTCTGGCCGCCCTGCCTCTGATCCTGGATGGCCGGGCAGCCGGCGCTCTGGTTTCGGCCATGCCCGGCAAGAGCCAGGTGGCACGGGACCGTGACCAGGCAGCAGCAGCACGGGTTAGCGTCCAGACGGCAGCAGCACCGGTCGACTTTCAGACTATGACTGCATCCGGCGGGGCTGCCGACGTCACGGCCTCAGCGTTCGTGTCCAGTCTCGCAGAGCTGGGCGATGCTTTCTCACAGGCCTGGCAGGCGCTGACCGGCCATTACCGGCTGCTCGCAGCGCGGCAGCAGGAACGGCTGGCGCTGGCCAGGGCCAGTCAGGCGGACGAGAACCGCATCCAGTTTCTCGGCGTCCTGTCCCATGAGCTGCGCAACCCGGCCACGGCCCTGATCATGGGCCTATCCCTGCTGGACATCGTGGCGCCGGACAGTCCGCAGGGCCTGCGGGCCCGCGAGATCATGCGGAACCAGACAACGCTTCTGGTCCATCTGCTGGACGAGCTGCAGGATGTCACCCGGCTCGAGCGCCATGCCCTTTCCCTCAGCCGCGAAGCTCTCGATCTGGCCCATGTTGCCCGGGGAACAGCCACCGAGATGCAGGAAGCATTCGCACGGCAGGATGTCCGCCTCGATGTCCAGCTGCCGGAGCAGCCGGTTCTCCTGCAGGGCGACGCCGTCCGGCTGGCCGACCTGTTCCGGAACCTGCTGGACAATGCTCTCAAGGCCTCGCTGTCTGGCGGGCTGGTCCGGCTCAGCCTCTCGATCGATCCGGACAGCCGCACCGCGGTGGCAGAGGTGCAGGATCGCGGCCGCGGCATTGCGCCCGAGCAGCTGCCGCTGCTCTTCCAGCCGTTTGCACTGTCTGGCCGCCGCTTTGACCGTATCCGCAACGGCCTTGGTATCGGTCTGGCCATGGTCCGC
>CAYOHO010000095.1:0-7398 GCA_964403755.1 uncultured Oscillospiraceae bacterium | reverse complement strand
CAGCCGCTCGATGGCGGCCTTTATCGATCATTGTGTAGCCGAGCTGGCCGACAGGTCGGCTGGCGCAGGCGTCGAGCCCGGGCTGGGCGACGGGCATGAAGCCACCCGCCTCTGAGGCTGCAAGGCAGGTCAGCAGGCCATATGCCCTTTGGGGCGGATGGCAGGACGGCAGGCCGGCTGCCTTATTGGCGGATGGCAGGACAGTAGGCCAGCTGCCCAAAGGGCAGATGGCTGGGAAAGGCAGGGGATTCGCATGCAGAAGTCCGATGGCATGAACTACGCCCCGGTGAGCGCAGGCGAACCCGTGCGGGTCTGTGAACCCGGCGCATTTCCGTTTGCCGTGGCCGGGCTCGACCACGGCCATATCTATGGGATGTGCAATGGCCTGACCGAGGCCGGCGCCACCCTGACCCGGGTCCATGACCCCGACCCAGCGAAGGTCGCCGCCTTCTGCGAGCGCTTTCCCCAGGCCCGGCCGGCTGCCAGCCTGGCGGAGATCCTCGCCGACCCGTCCGTGCAGCTGGTGGCCAGCGCCAGCGTTCCGGACCGGCGGGCCGCGCTTGGCGTGCAGGTGCTGGCCAGCGGCCGGCACTTCTTTGCTGACAAGCCGGCGATGACGACCGCCGGCCAGCTGACTGAGGTTCGCCAGGCGGTTGCGCGGAGCGGACGCCGCTTCTTCGTCTACTTCAGCGAGCGGCTGCACAGCGAGGGCGCTGTGTTTGCCGGCCGCCTGATCGCGGCTGGGGCCATCGGCCGGGTGCTGCACGCCACGATCCTGGCGCCGCACCGCCTGAATGCCGCAGCGCGGCCGGACTGGTTCTTCGATCCGGCCCGTACCGGCGGCATCCTCAACGACATCGGCAGCCACCAGTTCGAGCAGTTCCTGGCCTATACCGGCGCCAGCTCGGCCCGGGTCGTCTGCAGCCGCAACGCCAACTACGCCTGCCCCGACCATCCGGGCTTCGCCGACTTCGGCGACTGCCTGCTCGAGGCTGACAATGGCGCCACCGGCTACTGCCGCCTCGACTGGTTCACCCCGGACGGCCTGCGCGCCTGGGGCGATGGCCGCGTGTTCCTCGTCGGAACCAACGGCACGCTCGAGATCCGCAAGTACCTCGACCTGGCCGGTGATGCAGCCGGCGACCATGTCCTTCTGGTCAACGCCGACGGTGAACAGCGCTTCGATGTGCACGGCCAGGTCGGCTTCCCGTTTTTCGGTGAGCTGATCCGCGACTGCCTCGATGGAACGGAACAGGCCATGAGCCAGGCGCACATCCTTGAAGCGATGCGCCTCGCCCTCGAGGCGGAAGCCCGGGCAGTCCGCGTCGCGGCACCGGAAATTGCCCAAAGCATGCAAAACCCCATGCTATAATGCTGGAAAAGCGGCACTGCCGGAGCCGGCCGCCGCGCACCGTCCGAAACGGTTCGCCAGTAGGGCGGGCCTGCCGGACCTGAAGAAGAGCGAGGGAGAACAATGCGGTTTTTCCACCTGGGCGACCTGCATATCGGCAAGCAGCTGCACGGATTCAGCCTGATCGAGGACCAGAAGGCGGTCCTGGATCAGGTCGTGGCGCTGGCCTCGGTCCAGAAGCCCGACGCCGTCCTCGTGGCGGGTGATCTCTATGACCGGAGCATTCCGCCCGGCGAGGCGGTCTGCGTGCTCGATGACTTCCTGACCGGCCTGGCCGGGCTTGGCGTGCCCGTGTTCCTGGTCAGCGGCAACCATGACTCGCCGGAGCGGCTCAGCTTCGGCAGCCGCCTGATGCGCAGCACGGGCGTGCACCTGTGCGGCGGCTTCACCGGCTGCCTGGAAAGCGTCCGCCTCCACGACCCTTATGGTCCGGTCGACATCCACCTGCTGCCGTTCGTCAAGCCGGGCATGGTGCGCCCGTTCTATCCCGATGCCGCGATCGAGTCCTATGATGAAGCGGTCCGCACGGTCATCGGCGCCGCCACACTCGACGCCGGCGCCCGCCATGTACTGGTCGCGCACCAGTTCATCACCAGCAGCGGCCGCGAACCGGAGCGGTCCGACTCGGAGACCTTCGCCGTCGGCGGTGTCGACAACATCGATGCATCGGCCTTCGCCAGCTTCGACTATGTGGCGCTCGGCCACCTCCACGGTCCGCAGGCCATCGGGCGCGAAGCGGTCCGCTACGCCGGCTCGCCGCTCAAGTACTCGTTCTCCGAGGTGCACCACCGCAAGGGGGTCGTCCAGGTCGACCTTGGCGCCGGCGGCGAACTGGATATCATGCTGCTGCCGCTGGCGCCGGCGCGCGACCTGCGCGAGGTGCGCGGTCCGCTGGCGGCGCTCCTGGCCACGGCGCAGGAATCGGGAACGGCCGACGGCGCGCCCTGCCAGGACTACATCCGCGCCGTGCTCACCGACGAGGACGAGCTGTTCGACCCCTACGGGCAGCTGCGCCTGTTCTATCCGAACCTGATGACGCTCGACTTCGAGAACAGCCGCACCCGGACCGGACCGTCGGCGGCTGCGGGCGGCGCGGCCGCCGACGATCTGCGAACCCGCGATCCGCTCGCCCTCTTCAGCGACTTCTTCACCGCCCAGAATGGCGCCGGGCCCAGCCCCGAGCAGCTCACCATCCTGAAGGCCGCGTTTGAGGCGGCCGGAGGTGTGTCATGAAGCCGAAGCACCTGGTCATGTGCGGGTTCGGCCCTTACCCCGAACGCTGCGAGCTGCCCTTCTCGAAGCTGCTCGACAGCGGCCTCTTCCTGGTGACCGGCGACACCGGCGCCGGCAAGACGACCATCTTCGACGCCATCACCTTTGCCCTGTTCGGCGAGCCGAGCGGCAGCACGCGCACCGCCGAGACGCTGCGCAGCGACTTTGCCGCTCCCGAAACGAAGACCTTTGTCGAGCTCTCCTTCCAGCACCAGGGCCGGATGTACCATGTCCGCCGCAACCCGCCCTATGAGCGGCCGCGTCTGCGCGGCAGCGGCACGACCCGGGAGACGGCCGACGCCACCCTGACCCTTCCGGACGGCACCGCCGTGACTGGCGACCGGCGCGTCACCGAGTACATCGTTGCCCTCCTCGGACTGGACCACGACCAGTTCAAGCAGATCGCCATGATCGCCCAGGGCGAGTTCCTCCGCCTGCTGAACGCGGAAAGCCGCGACCGGGCGGCCATTTTCCGGCGAGTCTTCAGCACCAGTCTCTATCAGCGGGTCCAGGACCTGCTCAAGCAGCAGGAGAAGGAGCTGCGCGACCGCTGCGCCGAGCTACGGCGCAGCGAGCTCCAGAGCCTGGCGGCGATCGCGGTCGATCAGCAGGGTGACTGGGGGGCGCAGCTTTCGGCCCTGCTCGAGCAGAAGAGCGAGCATGCCGCAGCCGGCATTCTCGATCTGCTCCGTCAGCAGAACGAAGCCGACCAAGCCCGTGCGGCCGGTCTGCGGCAGCAGTCTGCGGCGCTGGGCGTCCGCCTGGCGGGTCTGGCGGCGCGCATCGGCGAAGCCGAAGTCGTCAACCGCCAGTTCGCCGAACTCGACGAAGCCCGGCTTCAGGCCGGGCTTCTGGCCGGGCAGCAGTCCGAGATGGAGGCACTGCGGATCGAGGTCAGCCGCGGCGAGCGCGCCCTGCGCCAGGTGCTGCCGCTCGACCGGGACCGCGAACGGGAGCAGGCCGCCCGGACAGCCCTGGCCGGGGCTATCGAGCAGCTGAAGCGGAAGGTCGTTGAGGGGACGCCGCAGGTCGAGGCCTATCGGCAGGCCTGGCAGGCGCAGCTGCAGCTGGAGCCGCAGCGTGAGCTGCTGGCCACGGATATCCGGAGCATGTCCGAATCGCTGCCCCGGTACACGCGCCTGGAGACGCTGGCCGGCGAGCTGAAGCAGAAGACGCACCGCCAGCTGGAGCTGACCGAAGGACATGACCGGCTCCTGGCGCTAAAGGGTACGCTCGCCGCGCGCCAGACCGAGCTGGCAGCCGAGCTGGCCGGCCTGGCCGACATTGACCTGCAGCTGGGCGAGACCAGGAACCGGCTGGGGAAGGCTGACCTTGACCTGGCTCTCCTGGCTCGGCTTGGCGTGGGCGTGGCCGAGATCCGCCTGGGCATGCAGGAGCATGCGCGCCTGGCCGAGCAGCTTCGCCTCGCCCAGGCGGCCTTCCAGGATGCCGGCAGCCTTTTTTCCCGGCAGTACAGCCTGTTTCTGGACCAGCAGGCTGGCGTGCTCGCCGAGGCGCTCGCCGAAGGCACCCCCTGTCCGGTCTGCGGTTCGCGCGAGCACCCGCACAAGGCGGTCAAGCTGGCGGAAGCACCCAGCCAGAAGCAGCTGGACGAGCTGAAGAATGCTGCTGATCGGGCCCAGTCCCGGGCCCAGACTGCCAGCGAGCAGGCCGGCCAGCTGAAGACCCGGCTGACGGCGGAGCTGAAGGGCATCCGGACCCAGGCAGCTGAGTCGCTCGGCATCGACCCGCTGCCCGAGCGGGTCGGAGAGCTGGAAGGCGCCTTCCAGGCGCGCGCGGCCGAGCTTGCTGCCGTGCGAAAGACCCTCGATCTCGAGCGGATCCGGCTGGAGGCGCTTTCAGGACGCCGCCGCCTGGCGGAAGCCGAGCAGGGCACGATCGAGCGGCAGCGCCGCGAGACCGATGCCGGGATCGAACGCGACGCGGGCGAGCTCAGCCGCCTGAGCGCCGAAATCAGCGCTGCTGCCCGTGAGCAGGAGACCCTCCGCCGCGGCCTGGCCCGGCCGACACTCGCCGAGGCCGAGCAGGAGCTGAAGGCGGCGCAGGGCCGCCTCGAGGCGCTCAAGCAGGCCCTGCAGCAGACCCAGACAGCCTATGAGTCCGCCCGCGACGATCTGTCCCGGCTGCAGACCCTGCTTCAGGACAGCGAGCTGCGCCTGCCCGAGGCTGATGCCCGCCTCGAGGCAGCCTGCCGGGCCATGGCCGCCGGCCTCGCCGGCCATGGCTTCCAGGACGAGGATGACTACCGGCGTTCGCTCGTCACCGAAGCGGCCCTTGCGGGCCTGGTCAGCCGTCTGGCCGAATACGACGGCCAGTGCCGGAGCACCGCTGAACGGATCGCCCAGCTGGAGCGCGCCACCCGTGACCGCGCCGTCGTCGACACCGCTGCTCTGGCGGCGGACCGGCAGGGCCTCGAAGCCGAGTGGGACACGGTGGACGCCAGCGAGCGGGAAATCTTCGCCCGCCTTGAGCGCAACCGCCAGCTCGAGGCCGACATCACCGGCACAGAATCCGACCGCCTCCAGGCGGAAGCCCGCTTCCTGATGGTCAGCAGCCTTGCCCGAACCGCCAATGGCGAGCTCCCCGGCAAACAGAAGCTGGCGTTCGAGCAGTACGTGCAGGCCGCCTACTTCCAGCAGATCCTGACCGAAGCCAACAAGCGGCTGGCCCTGATGACCGGCAGCCGCTACACCCTGCTGCGCCAGGAGGAGGCCGAGAACCTGCGCTCGCAGACCGGCCTCGACCTCGAGGTGCTCGACCAGTACACCGGCCGCCGCCGGCCCGTGCGCTCGCTTTCCGGCGGCGAATCGTTCAAGGCCTCGCTGTCCCTCGCGCTCGGCCTCTCCGACGTTGTCCAGCGCTATGCCGGCGGGGTCGAGATCGACACCCTGTTCATCGACGAGGGCTTCGGCGCCCTCGACAGCGAGTCACTGGACCAGGCGATCGGAATCCTCAATGGCCTCACCGAAGGCAACCGCCTGGTCGGCATCATCTCCCACGTCACCGAGCTCAAGGAGCGCATCGACCACAAGGTCATCGTCCGAACAGGACCGTCCGGCAGCCGCATCCAGCTCGCCACCGCCTGAGAAGCCATCGCCCGTATCCCCAGCCTGCATCCCTCAGCCGAGGGCCGGTTCGCCGGCCCTTTTGCTTTCCCGCGGCCGCTTCGGAAAATTGTTGCGGCGAGCCTTGACAGGTCCGGCCGGCGGGTCTAGACTGAGCCTAGATACCCCACGGGGGTATAGTGAGGAGTGATTCCATGAAGCGAAAGTTCGACGTCACCGGCATGACCTGTTCAGCATGCTCGGCCAGCGTCTTCAAGAGCGTGAGCAAGCTGCCCGGCGTCAGGGATGTCAATGTCAACCTGCTGACCAACAGCATGGCTGTCGACTTCGACGAGGCCGTGATCGACAGCCAGGCCATCATCCATGCCGTCGAGGAAGCCGGCTACGGTGCGTCCGTATCCGACGGAGCCGGCGCGCCGGGCGCTGCCGCAGCGGGAGCCGGAGCCGGCCACGCGGCCGGCAAGGCGCCGGTCCGGCGCGACATCTACGGCGAGGAGCTGCGCCAGATGCGCTTCCGCCTGATCGTCTCGTTCGTGTTCCTGATCCCGCTGCTCTATCTGGCGATGGGGCACATGGCCGGCTGGCCGCTGCCGGCCTGGCTGCACGGCTCGAAGAATTCCGTCAGCTTTGCCTTCCTCCAGTTCCTGCTCACCCTGCCGATCGCGCTGGTCAACCGCAAGTACTACCAGGTCGGCTTCAAGACCCTCTGGCACCGCAGCCCGAACATGGACTCGCTGATCGCGATCGGTTCCAGCGCCGCCGTGGTCTACGGCGTCTTCGCGATCTTCCGCCTCAGCTATGCCCTGGGCGCCGGCGATCACGAGGTCGTCATGCACTACATGAACGAACTCTACTTCGAGTCGGCAGCCACGATCCTCGCCCTGATCACGCTCGGCAAGTTCCTCGAGACACGCTCCAAGAGCAAGACCTCGGATGCGATCAATGCGCTGATCAACCTGGCCCCCAAGACCGCAACGGTCCGTCGCATGGGCGTCGAGTTCGAGGTGCCGGTCGAGGAGGTCGTGGTCGGCGAGTTTGTGATCGTCCGGCCCGGCCAGAGCATCCCGGTCGATGGCGTGATCGTCGAAGGCCGCACCTCGGTCGACCAGTCGGCCCTGACCGGCGAGAGCATCCCGGTCGAGAAGCAGCCTGGCGACCGCGTCTCGGCAGCTACCGTCAACAAGTCCGGCTATTTCGTCTTCCAGGCCGAGAAGGTTGGCGCCGACACGACGCTGTCCCAGATCATCCGCCTGGTCGAAGAGGCCAGCTCGTCCAAGGCGCCGATTTCCCAGCTGGCGGACCGGATCAGCGGCATCTTCGTGCCGGTCGTCATCACCATCGCCATCGTCGCTGCGGCCACCTGGCTTCTGCTGGGACAGGATGCCGAGTTCGCCCTCTCGATCGGCATCGCTGTGCTCGTCATCTCCTGCCCCTGTGCCCTCGGCCTGGCGACCCCGGTCGCGATCATGGTCGGAACCGGACGCGGCGCCGCCAATGGCATCCTGATCAAGTCGGCTGAAGCCCTGGAGATCACCCACACCGTCAACACGGTCGTCCTCGACAAGACCGGCACCATCACCCTGGGAAAGCCCCAGGTCACCGACATCGTCCCGTCCGCAGGGGTCGATC
>CAYOHO010000094.1:0-7402 GCA_964403755.1 uncultured Oscillospiraceae bacterium | reverse complement strand
CAACGGCCAGCCGTACCCGCTGCGCGACGTTGCCTGCCACCAGGACCGTCTGGACAGCGGCTGGGCCGTTTCGCCGGAGAACCATCGCGAGGACATCGCCATGATCCGCGAAGTCGGCGCCAATGCCGTCCGCTTGTCGCACTATCAGCACGATCCCCTTGTTTACGACCTTTGCGACCGCGAAGGCTTGGTGGCCTGGGCGGAGATTCCGTTCACGACGGCCATGTCGCTCAATGACCTGGCCGGCACCAATGCCAAGCAGCAACTGGTCGAGCTGATCCGCCAGAATTTCAACCATCCCTCGATCTGCTTCTGGGGCATCTACAATGAGATTCAGATTGGCGGCGACCGGCCGGAGGTTCGACAGCTGGTCAGTGAACTGAATGCACTCGCCCGGTTCGAGGATCCGACGCGCAAGACAGCCATGGCGAACCTCATGACCGTGCCGGTGGACGACCCGTACAACGATGTCACGGACGCCGTCGGCTACAACCGCTACGATGGCTGGTACGACGGCGAGACCGCCGACCTGGGGCCGTGGCTCGACGCCTTCCACGCCCGCCGCCCGGATATTTGCCTCGGCCTGTCCGCCTACGGCGCCGAGGGCATCCTGCAGTACCACAGCGAGACGCCGCAGGTGCGCGACTACAGCGAAGAGTACCAGTCGCTCTACCATGAAGCCGTCTGGCGGACCATCGCCGTCCGGCCATGGCTCTGGGGCACCTTTGCCTGGAACATGTTCGACTTTGCCTCCAACAGCCGCGATGAAGGCGGCGTCCAGGGCCGCAACAACAAGGGCCTGGTCACCTACGGACGCCGGCTGAAGAAGGATGCCTTCTACCTGTACAAGGCCCACTGGTCGGAGGAGCGGTTTGTCTACATCGCCTCGCGCCGCTTCATCGAGCGGGCTAGCGAAGCGATCGACATCAAGGTGTACACCAACTGCGACCGGGTCGAACTGACCGTGAACGGCTCGGTCTTCGGCACAGCCATCGGTGCCGACCGGGTGGCTGTCTTCAAGAACGTGCCGCTTTTCATGGGCTATAACCTGGTTACGGCCGTCGGCTGCCTCGACGGCGAGATCCCGTGTGCCGACCTGCCGGTCAACCGCCGGAACCAGGCTGTCTTCATGCGGGTCGCGACGCCGAATCCGGGCTATGTCGTGCCGCCCCCGTCCCGAAAGGGCGTTTCCGGCTGGCTTCGCTACCTGGAACAGATGGAGCCCGGACCGGGTGTCAAGCCTGACAGCAGAACTGCTGGCCGGCTGCCCGAAAGCAGCATGCCCGGTCGGCTGGACCGCCGGGCCAGCACGAAAGACCGGCGAGGGCTCTGACCCACCGGCAGGCATGCCTGGACACCATGCGGACCGACAGCCGCAGACATCGATCGACAGCCGCAGAAACCGAACGACAGCCGAAGTCGCAGACTGACAACCACAGGCACCGAACGACAAACGGAGACACGAACTGACAGACGAACAGCCGAAAGGACGGACAAGCCCATGCTGAGAGACCGGGTCAAGGCCTACTATCTGGAGAGGGACTTCAACTGCGCCGAGGCGCTGCTGCATGCTGCCAACGATGAATATGGGCTGGGTCTTGACGACGGCACCTATCGGCTGGTCGGCGGCTTTGGCGGCGGCATGGGCTGCGGCCATGCCTGCGGCGCCCTCTGCGCCGGCATCGCCGCAATCGGCGAGCGTCACATTGCCGGACAGGCACACAAGACACCAGCCCTCAAGGACCTTTGCACCCAGTTTGTGCAGTCATTCAACGAATCGCTTGGCTCGGAGAACTGCGAGGAGCTCAAGGCCCGCTACAAGCGGGACGATGTGCGCTGCCTCGAGACCGTCGAACGCGCTGCCGACGTCCTGGAGAAAGTGCTTGCGGAAGCCCCGCCTGTCCGCTGAGCGGCGGGGCGCTGCGGTCGGATGCTGACTCCGCCAATTGAGCCGCAGCACCAATTCAATTATAATAAGGTCCACAGCCGTTGTTCGATGCGCCATCGCAGAACCGGTTCCTCCCTCATCGGCACCATCCGTTATGAAAGCCGGGCACAGGCTGGTCATGGCGCCTGGTCCCGGCGCCATGAATGGACACGCATCTTTAGAACGGCAACTGCACCAGTCGTTCGCTTCGCCAACGGAACGGAAGGGATGTGCGTACACTGACTGACTTCAGACCGGACCTCGGGAGTTTTTTCGATATCAGCCCGGAGCTGCTCTGTGTATCCACCATGGACGGCCTTTTTCTGCGCGTGAACCGCACGTGGGCTGTGACCTTCGGCTACCCGCCCGAAGCAATGGCCGGACACGACTTCCGGGATTTTGTCCATCCGGACGATATCGCCAAGGGGCAGAACGCCTTGCGGCAGCTCGCGGAAACGGGTGAACTGCTCGGATTTGTCGACCGCTACCGCTGCCAGGATGGCAGCTACCGTCATCTGGAATGGTTCGCGCGTACGGATGGGACGATGATCTTCGCCTCTGCCCGCGACATCACGGAGCGGATCACGACGGAACAGGCGCTGGCTAACAGCCGCGAGCTGCTGCACCTGACCCTTCTCTCGGTCGGGGACGGCGTCATTGTCACTGACCCGCAAGGCCGGATCAGCCTGATCAACCGCACGGCCGAGCAGCTGACTGGCTGGACGGAGGCGGAGGCAACAGGACACCCGCTGGACGAAGTCTTTGCCATTTCAGCGCCGATGCTGACCGGACAGACGAATGCTGCGGACTTGTCCGAACCCTTTGAAGCCGTAACGAACGCCCATGCCGAAATCGCAGTCCGCAACGCTCCCTCAATCGACATCGAATACAGCCTGTCTCCGATCTTCAGCGGCAGCGGACAATTCAGCGGCTCCATCCTCGTCTTCCGTGACATCACGCAGCGCAGCGAGCAACTGAGCCAGATCCGCTACCTGAGCTACCACGATGCGCTGACCGGCCTTTACAACCGCCGCTTCCTTGAAGAGGAGATGCGCCGGCTCGGCACTGGCCGCAGCCTGCCGGTGTCGGTCATCATGGGCGATGTCAACCAGCTGAAGCTGGTCAACGACGCCTTCGGCCACGACAAGGGCGACGAGCTGCTCACCAAGGCGGCACAGGCCATCCAGCGCGGCTGCCGGGCCGAGGACCTCGTATCGCGCTGGGGCGGCGACGAGTTTCTCATCTACCTGCCCGGCACGGACGCGGCTGCCGCCGAGCAGATCATCCACCGCATTGAAGAGCTGTGCACGCATGAGCATGTTAACTCGATCCCGCTCAGCATCGCCTTTGGAACCGCCACCCAGACGACAATGAGCGAAAGCATCGCCGAGACGCTCCGCCTGGCCGAGGACCGCATGTACCGGAACAAGACGATCAACAGCGGACGCTCACGCGAGGATCTGGTTGAGGACATTGCCTCGTCGCTCTATGCACGGGCGCCTGGCGAAAGGCGCCATGCACGCAGGGTCAGCCTGCTCTGCCGGCAGATGGCGCAGGCTCTCGGGATGGACAGTGCCCGGACACAGCTGCTGACAACCGCCGGCCTGATGCACGATATAGGCAAGGTTGCTGTTGCCAGCGACATCCTCGACAAGGCCGGAACGCTGACCGGCGAGGAATGGGTGCGCATTCGCCAGCATGCCGAGGTAGGCTTCCGCATTGTCAGTACGGCGCACGCCTTGGCCGGCATCGGCAGCGCGATCCTCGCCCACCACGAACGCTGGGACGGCACTGGCTACCCCAGCGGCATCAAATGGCAGGCCATTCCATTCGAGGCCCGCATCCTGGCCCTGGCCGACAGCTATGCGACCATGACCAGTCCCCAGCCCTATCGTGGCCGGATGAGCCACGAACAGGCAGTCGCCGAGATCCGGCGCAATGCCGGCACGCAGTTCGATCCCGAACTGGTCGAGACGTTCCTCGCCAAGGTGGCCCCGGACATGCCGCAGGCACGTCGTTCCCGGGCCGGACGCGCCGACGCGGGACCGGCATCGCCGGCGGCCGGCACAGCCAGGCGCTGAAGCCGGTCAGGCGACCGAACATCGCCCGGCATGGCGGCTGGGCAAGGAGGCTGACATGTTGCGAGGACTCAAGCGGCTGGTCATGCAAGTGGACGACCTGGCGGCTGCCAGGAAGTGGTACGGTGAATTCCTGGATTCGCAGCCGATCTATGACACGCCGCTGGCGGCCATCTTCCAGATCGGCGACTGCTCGCTTTCGCTGGTGCGGCCTGAACCCGTCGCTCCAGCCGGTGCCTCTGCCAGCGATACGGCCAGCGCTTCAGCCGGCACCTCCGCCGGCACCCACATCGACGCCTACTGGGATACCGAAGATGTCGCCGCCGCGATTGACCGGCTGACGGCCATGGGTGCGCAGGTCGTGACACCGATGCGTGAATTCATGCAGATGCGCACAGCCTTGCTTTGCGACCCGTTCGGCAACCGCATCGGCCTGACCGGTGCGGCACCGGTGACCCGGACGGAGACTGTGGCTGAGCGGCCCTCACAGTCGGCCATAACCGTCGCCTTCAGCCGCGCCCTGGCGGCCCGCGAACCGCGGCCGACCCTGCGCGGACCCGACAGCCTTGCCCACCTGTTTCTGCCGGAGGAGGCTCGGCCGATCCTGGATAGCCCGGACAAGATGCGCTGGGCCATCGATCATCAGCTGACCGCACCCCTGTATGCCTATTTCCTCGCCCGAACCGCCTATATCGACCGGCTGTTTGCCGATGCCTGCCGCAGCAGCCTGCCCCAGATCGTCTTCCTTGGCGCCGGCTATGACACACGCCCCTACCGTTTCCGCGACAGCCTGGGCAGCACGCGCATTTTCGAAGTCGACAGCGCGCCGACCCAGCAGCGCAAGCGCGGTATTCTCGGTCAGGCCGGCATTACGGCACCCGACAGCCTGACCTTTGTGACGATCGACTTCGAGCACGAGTCGCTGGCGCAATGCCTGCTCCCGGCCGGCTTCGATCCGAAGAAGGAGACGCTGTTCATCTGGGAAGGCGTCACCTATTACCTGTCCGAGACCGCCGTCGCCGAGACCCTCGGCTTCGTGTCCAGCCACGCCCCCGCTGGCAGCCGCCTCTGCCTGGACTATCTGCAGCAGAAGCTGGAGTCGGTCCATGCAGCCGAACCCTTCCGCTTCTGTATCCCGCGCGTTCAGTTCCCCGAGCTGCTGGCCCGCCACGGATTCGAGCTGATCGAAGACCTTGACGCCAGCGACCTGGAGCGCCGTTTCCTGACCCTGCCCGATGGCACATCAGGCGACCGCGTCATGACCCGGTTCGGACTGGCGCTCGCCCGCATCCGCTGAGCCTGGCCATCGGCTTTCCGCTGAGCCTGGCCATCGGCTTTCCACTGAGCCTGGCCATCGGCTTTCCGCTGAGCCTGGTCGACGGTTTTCCCTGCCAGCTCCTCGATTCTACAGAAAAGGCCAGCTGCCGGGTTCGTCCCAGCAGCTGGCCTTTGTCCTTGGCTATGATTCGAGCGAGGGTTGGCCATGATTCGAGCGGCAGACTGACCGCAGCCGCGCGCTGGGGCCTACTCGGCGAGGTGCAGCCGGCGGGCGTGTTCAAACTCTTCCTGGATCTCTGGCTCCGGCTGACGCGATAGCAGCGAGACGATAACGATGGCGATGCAGGAGACGATGAACGCGGGCATCAGCTCGTAGATGCCAAAGACGCCGCCCATCGGCTTGATCAGCAGCTTCCAGATGAAGACCATGGCGCCGCCGGCGACCATGCCGGCAATGGCGCCCGAGCGGGAGGTGCGCTTCCAGAACAGGGAGAACAGCATCGTCGGCCCGAAGGTGGCGCCGAAGCCGGCCCAGGCAAAGGAGACGACGCTGAAGATGATGCGGTTGTTCTCGTCGAGCGCGATCAGCATCGCGATCAGGGAGATGGCCAGCAGCGTGATGCGGGTGGCGGCCAGGACGGACCGGTCGCTGGCCTTGCGGCGAAGCAGGCCCTGATAGATGTTCTTGGAGAAGGCCGAGGCCGCGATCAGCAGATAGGAGTCGGACGAGCTGATTGTCGCGGCGAGGATGCCCGCCATGACCAGGCCGGCGAAGAGCGGCACGAAGAAATTGGTCGACAGGTGGATGAAGATGTTCTCGGCCGCGTTCTGCGTGAGCAGCGCCGTCGGGAAGAGGACACGGCCGATGATGCCGATGGCGACGGCCGCCGTCAGGGAGATGGCGCACCAGATCGTGGCGATGCGGCGCGACAGGGTCAGTTCGCTCGTCTTGCGGATGGCCATGAACTTGATCAGGACCTGCGGCATGCCGAAGTAGCCGAGGCCCCAGGACATCGTGGAGATGATGGTCAGGAATCCGTAGGAGGCGGCGGGGCCGAAGACGGCCTTGCCGGCTTCGACCTTCTGGGCGCCGTTGGCCAGCGCCGGCTGGGCGATGCCAAAGAAGTCGAGGAAGCCGGGGATCTGACGGGCATTGTCGATGATGGCGCCGATGCCGCCAGCCCGGACGATGCCGGTGCCGAGGGCAATGGTGAGGGCGAAGAACATGACGACGCCCTGCATGAAGTCGGAGGCGCTTTCCGCCAGGAAGCCGCCGATGAATGTGTAAGAAATGACGAAGATGGCGCCGGCGATCATCATCGCCGTGTAGGAGACGTTGAACAGCGTGCTGAACAGCTTGCCGACGGTGACAAAGCAGCTGGCGGCATAGACAGTGAAGAAGACCAGGATGAAGAGGGCAGCGACCGTGAGGATGACCTTGCGCTTTTCCTTGAAGCGGTTGCTCAGGAAGTCCGGGATGGTGATGGCATCGCCGGCCACGACCGAGTAGCTGCGGATGCGCTTGGCCACGAACAGCCAGTTGAGGTAGGTGCCGATGAGCAGGCCGATAGCGGTCCAGAGTGCATCGCTCAGGCCGAAGTAGTAGGCGACTCCGGGCAGGCCCATGAGCAGCCAGCCGCTCATGTCTGATGCCTCGGCGCCCATGGCTGTGATCCACGGACCCATCTGGCGACCGCCAAGCAGGAAGTTCTCCGAGCTTTCATTGGCCCGTTTCGCATAGTAGACGCCGATGCCGACGACCACCGCGATATAACAGAGCATGGCTATCAGGATCTGAAGGCTTGAACTGTTCATGGTGCAGTGCTCCCTTATGCCGAAATTGGCTCACGTCAGTCATCGAAAGGTGGCTGACGAAATTTGCCAATTTGTTTATATCACAGATCGCTTTAAAGCGCAAAAGTGAATCCGTCATTTCCCGGATCCGAAGGCTGGCAGCCGACATACGGACGCCAGCGCCGCAGCAGCTGGCAAGCCGTTGCGGCGCTGGCGCAGGAAAAAGGGGTTGCAGTCTGGCGGCCGGACCTATTCCCGCACGACCGGGATCCAGACGGCGCAGCGGTCGTCTGGCGAGCCGGTATCCCCCTCCGGATAAACCTCC
>CAYOHO010000093.1:0-7405 GCA_964403755.1 uncultured Oscillospiraceae bacterium | reverse complement strand
GAGCACGCGGGTGACTTGCTCGAACAGGTCGGCCTGGTTGGCTGCGGCTCGGTTTTCCGCTGATGTACCAGACCGATATCCTCGAGCTCGCCGGGATCATCACCAGCCTCGGCATCCGCGATCCCCGTCTGGAAGACGCGCTTGCCATCATCGCCGGCAAGCGTGGCGCGGACGGACGCTGGCGGCTGGAGAACACCTTCAATGGCAAGATGCTGGTCGAGATCGAAGCGAAAGGTCAGGCCTCGAAATGGATCACCCTCAAGGCGCTCGACCTCATGGGCGCGTGTGGGCTGGAGCGATCAGCACGGGACCGCACCTGAATCCGGCGGCGGACGGCTGCCGGTATCGGCAGCACAGGCAGCAGCGATACACAGCCGGCAGGACCGGCTGAACAAGAAGAACGCGAAAGGGGCAACACGATGGAACTGGGACTGCAGGATAAAGTGGTGGTCGTCACTGGAGGCGGATCGGGCATCGGGCTCGCCGCTGCCCTTGAGTTCGCCCGTGAAGGCGCACGGGTTGCGATCTGCGGCCGGACACCGGCGAAACTGGAGGGCGCGGCAGCTGCGTTCCAGTCGGAGGGACTTGGCAGCCGCCTGTTCTACCGGACTTGCGATGTCACCGTCAAGATCGAAGTGAAGGCCTTTGCCGACGCGACCGCGCAGGCGTTCGGTCCGATCGATATCTGGGTCAACAATGCTGGCAGCAACAAGATCAAGTCCCTGACCCTCTTCGAGGACGAAGACATCGAGGAGATTGCCGGCATCAACCTGAAGTCGTTTGTCATCTGCACAAATGTGGCCGCAGCCCAGATGAAGGGGCGTGGCGGCGTTATCGTGAACGCCTCCTCCTTCTCGGCGCTGATGCCGAATGCCGGCCGCGGGCTGTATTCGGCCTGCAAGGCGGCCGTGCTCAACCTCACCCGCACCTATGCCGCCGAACTGGCGGCTGACGGGATCCGGGTCGTCGCCTATGTACCGGGCCAGATCGAGTCGGCTCTGACCGAGCGAATCATCGCCGCCGTCGGCCGGGACACCCTGGTCGCCAATATCCCGATGCGCCGGCTCGGCACGCCGGAGGACCTGGCCAAGCCGATCGTGTTCATCTCGTCGCCGGCTGCCGCCTACATCAATGGCACCGCCATTGAAGTCACGGGCGCCAAGTTCAGCGTCCAGAATCCCGGCTATTCCTGGGAGGGAAAGACAGATGTCTCCGCCAATCGGCCCTAAGGCGAATGGTGATGCGCCTGGCAGATCCCAAGCCATCCGCCCGGCGTCGCTGCTGATCGCACTTCTGCTCATGCTGCCGCTGCTGGCTGGCTGCGGCCCCCGGGCTTCCACCGCCGGCACTTCGATCGATCCGGCGCTGACCGGTCTCTGGACCAATGACCCCGGCTTGACCCGAATCAGCCTCAATGACCGGGGAGAGCCGACCGCCAGTGTCCCGGTCGGCCAGTGGCATGCCATCCAGGCCGGCGGCCGCTGGTATCAGGTAGCGCGATTCATGACATTCGCCATCGGCGGCGTCGCGGTCGAGGAAGGCACAGCGGCAGCCAGCGGCGGCAGCCTGCGGATCAGCAGCCGGACCCGAAGCTTCTTTCCCGATCCCGGCAGCCCGCAGCAGGCCGTCTACCGGTCTGCCGAGCCGGACCTGACATTCCTGTACCGGCTGGCAAGCGAAAACGGCGAAGCCATCCTGTACCTGAAAAGTGGGGAGGGGGAGGCGGAAACCCGCTTTCGCCGGGTTCCTTGAGTGCGGCACAAGAACCGCCACGCCGTCCGTTCAGAACGCAAGAAGGCCGTCGGCAGCAGCCGACGGCCTTTATCGTTCCCAGTGCCAGTCGATCCGGTTCAGGATCAGACGATCTTGCTGAGCGTCTCCTTGATTGACTTGAAGCCGGCCGACAGCATGTCGAGATCAGTTGAAAGCATCATGAAGGTCTCGTCGTTCTTGAAGTGCTCGTGCATCGCCGGGCCGGCATGCAGGCCGAAGGCCTTGCCATGCTTCCTGCAGGCGGCGGCGACCTTGGCGATCGCCTCGAGCTCGATCGGGTTCATCAGGTCACCGGGGATGCCAAGCGAGATCGACAGGTCATTCGGCCCGATCAGCAGGACATCGATGCCGTCCGTTCCGGCAATGGCATCGGCATTGTCGACACCGAGTGCCGTCTCGATCTGGGCGATGACGATGACGCGGGCATTCTGGGCCGCCATGACGTCGACGTGCTTGCCGCCGCCGGTGTAGTTGGAATGCGCGAGACCGCTGCCGTAGCCGCGATCGCCGATGGGGGCGAACTTGGACCACTTGACGATCTCTTTTGCCTGCTCGGGCGTTTCGGTCATCGGCACCATGATGCCGGTGGCGCCGGAGTCAAGAATGCGCGAGATCCAGTCCTTGCTCAGTTCGGCGACACGGACGAAGCTGTCGAAGCCCATCGCGTTGCCGGTGACGAAGATGTCGTGCAGTGTCTCGAAGTTGTAGTGGCCATGTTCGCAGTCATAAAGCAGGAAATCCAGGCCGGCGTTCCTGGCAAAGAACGAGATGGCCGGATTCCGCTGCAGACGAATCATGGAACCGTGGATTTTCTGGCCGGAGAGTAGTTTTTCCTTGAGCGACATGAATGGAATCCTCCTGCAATATGATTGATCTGGGCCAGTCTGGCTGGCCCGGTGGGAAGGACCCTCCGCAGAGAGCCGGAGGCGGGAAATCCAGGACCTGATGGAACCGTTTCCGGGATGCCGCACCATCGGGCTGGCCACCTGCCGCCGATGCTGCGGTCTGCCTGCCTGCTCCCGATGAGTCAGAATCCCTCAAGACCAGAGGTCCGTGTGCCTTAGAATGATGTTAGTATCTGGTATACCAGATGTCAATACCCTTGAAGGCATGATTTCACTCGTGTGCCGGGCAATCCGCATGCCGCGGAACGCTCTGGCAGCTGGTCAAGGAATGTTAACAAATTATGCCGTCCGGAAACGTTTAAGGCAGCCAGGACGTCCAAGACAGCGGCATGACTGACGGCTGGGCAGTTGATCTGTCCGACGTTTCAGACGACCGGATTTCGTCGATCCAGGCTGGACAGCATGATGACCGGTGCACGTTTGGTTCATGTGATTACGAACATGCACAAAAGAAGTCGACAATAATTATTCACAAATGACGGATTGACGGGAATCGACGCGGATGATATCGTTGTTATGGGATCTGATATACCAGATTGATATATCGTTGCAAATCTGGATTCTGTCTGATGCCATATCGAATTATTAAAATAAATGGATTCGCGGCCGGCCGGAATTGAATGCGGCGCCGGCAGCGGCGACATGACGGTTCGACGGCCGGAGGCCGGCCAAAGACCTGGCGGCCATTGGCAGCCGATCGATGAAAGAGTAGTATTTTCCCATGACTTTCACCCGTCCATGCAGGCGGACAAGGCTGCCGGATTCGACTGCCGGCAAGGGAAGTCAGCCAGGCTGGAGAAATCCCAGGCAGGCGCTGAATGGAAAGGTGTTGATGACATTGCCTGATAATCGGATCGTCCATTCGGTTTCCATCCGCGAACAGGTCGCGGATATCGTTCGCGTCATGATCCTCAGGGGTGAGCTCAAGAGCGACCAGGCCATCAGCGAGCGCTACATCAGCCAGATGCTGAATGTCAGCACCACGCCGGTCAAGGAAGCGTTCCGCATTCTCCAGTCCGAGGGCCTGATTTACGCCATTCCGCGAAAGGGTTCCTACATCTCGCCGATGTCACGCGAGAACATGGAGCAGATCACCTTCATCCGCAGCTCGCTTGAAGGCGTGGCAGCCTACTATGCCGCACTCAAGGCGACAGATGACGAGATCGCCTGCATGACAGCGATTCTTGACAAAGTCGGCAGACTGATCGCCGGGAACCGTCCGGAAGACCGGGAACGGGTCAGCGAGGGCAATACCGAGTTCCACCAGATCTTGCGCAGTGCCTCGCGCAACTCCTACCTGCTTGGTCTGCTCGAGAACCTGCGCTCGATCGACAAGTCGATCCGAACGGTCAACCTGAACCTGCCGCAAGTTGCGCCGGAGCAGGATCATGCAGAGCACCTGGCCATTCTGAATGCCTTAAGCACCCGCAATGCTGCCCTGGCCGAACAGGCCATGATCAGCCATATCCGCCGGGTCGCCGTATTTGTCCTTGAAAAGTGAGCAGATCTTCTTGCCTTCACGCTATGGTCCGGATTGGGAGGTAGCACCATGAGTTTCGAGCCCAAAGGCATCCTGCCCGCCATGATCACACCCCTGACCGCGGATGGCCAGGTCAACGAGAAGGCATTGCGCAAGCTGATCGACTTCCTCATCGCCGGAGGGGTCCATGGCATTTTCGCCATCGGCACGACCGGCGAGTTCTACGGTCTGAGCCCCGACGAATACCGCCATGTGCTCGAGGTCTCGATCGACCAGACCGCCGGCCGGGTGCCTGTCTATGCCGGCGCAAACGCCATCGGCACCCGCCAGTCGATCGAACTTGCCGCCATTGCCGAGAAAACTGGCGTTGAGGCCCTTTCGGTCCTGACGCCATACTTCATCAGCCTTAGCCAGAAGGAAGTCTACAGCCATTTCGAAGCGATCGCCAAGAGCACATCGCTGCCGGTCATTCTCTACAACAACGCACCCAAGACCCATATTCAGATCGCGCCTGCGACCGTCGCCCGCCTGGCCGACCTTGAGAACGTCGTCGGCATCAAGGACTCGACCGGCGACCTCACACACACCGGCGAATACATCCGGCTGACGCGCGGCAAGGCCTTCTCGGTCATGCTGGGGCGAGACACGCTGATCCATGCCGGACTCTGTATCGGCGCCAAGGGGGCCGTTGCCGCCTGCGCCAATGTGGCGCCGCGACTATGTGCCGATATCTATGACAAGTACATGGCCGGCGACCGGGCGGGTTCACTGGAGGCCCAGTACCAGCTCGCGCCCCTGCGCATTGCCTTTGGCCTGGGTTCGTTCCCGACCGTGATCAAGGAAGCGCTCGAACTGCTCGGCATCGAGGCCGGCCCATGCATGATGCCGACCGGCACCATGTCGGTCGAGGAAAAGGAAGAGCTCAAGCGCATCATGGTCGAGATGGAACTGCTGCAATAGCCGTTCCCTGGCCGGGAACTGACAGAAGCGGACATCCGGGAACAGACAGACCGGACAGCCGGGAAAAGACAGAAACGGACATCCGGGATTGACAGGAAAAGCTCATCCATCGGCGCAAGCCTTCCGGCTTGCCCTGAATGCTGGCAGCTGGCCAGTTTCCGGGCGGCACGAGGCCTGTGCATGGACGTAGGTGTTCAGGAACGAAATTGGGAGGTGAATTCATGTTCAGGGATCTGGATGCAGAACAGCTTCAGAACAAGACCAGACAACTGCGGGGCAAGATTCTCGCGATGCTGTGTGAGGCAGGCTCGGGACACTCCGGCGGCTCGCTCTCGTCGATCGACATCATGACCGTGCTTTACAACAAGGTTATGAACCATGACCCGAAGAATCCGCAGGATCCGAATCGCGACCGCTTTGTCCTCTCGAAGGGCCACGTCGCCCCGGCGCTCTACGCTGTGCTGGCCGACTGCGGCTACTTTGACGAATCGCACCTGAAGACGCTGCGCAAGTACGGCAGCATTCTCCAGGGCCACCCCTACATGCACAAGACGCCTGGCCTCGATGTGTCATCCGGCTCGCTTGGCCAGGGCCTGTCGGTGGCTGTCGGCATGGCGATCGCAGCCAAGGCTGATGATGGCAGCCAGCGCATCTACTGCATGATGGGCGACGGTGAGCAGCAGGAAGGCCAGATCTGGGAAGCCGCCATGGCCGGCGGCCACTATCGTCTGGACAACCTGTGCGGCATTGTCGACAACAACCGTCTGCAGATTGACGGTTGGGTCGAGAACGTGATGAACATTGAGCCGCTGGCCGACAAGTGGACAGCCTTTGGCTGGAACGTGATCCGCTGCGACGGCCACGACGTCACGGCAATCGAGAAGGCCTTCGCCGAAGCTGCTGCCTTCAAGGGCAAGCCCAGTGTGATCATTGCCGCCACCGTCAAGGGCAAGGGCGTGTCATTCATGGAAGACAAGTGTGGCTGGCACGGCACCGCGCCGAACAAGGACCAGCTGGTGAACGCGGTTTGCGAGCTGGGCTGCAACGACGTTCTCGAAGATTGAGCGGGGGAGGCGAACAGGTATGGAAATCGTCAAACTGAAAGTGGACCTGGCCGCGCCGGAAAAGGTGCCGTCTCGTGACGGCTACGGCTACGGCCTGATCGATGCCGGCATGGACAACCCCAACGTGGTTGCCCTGGGCGGTGATATCACGGCGTCGGTCCGTGTCGACTGGTTCCAGAAGGAGTACCCGGACCGTTTCTACAGCCTCGGCATCGCCGAGCAGAACCAGATGTGCGTGGCGGCCGGCATGGCGCTGATGGGCAAGGTCCCGTTCGTGACCAACTATGGCGTGTTCCTCGCCGGACGTTCCTGGGACCAGGTCCGTACGACCGTATGCTACAGCAACCTCAACGTCAAGCTGGGCGGCGCCCACGGCGGCATCTCCGTCGGCCCGGACGGCGCCACCCATCAGGCGCTTGAGGAAATTTCGATCATGCGCTGCCTGCCGAACATGAAGGTTGTCGTGCCGGCGGATGCCATCGAGGCCCGCAAGGCGACCGTGGCGATCGCGAAGGACTACGGCCCGGCCTACATCCGTTTCGGCCGCGAGAAGGTCCCTGTGGTCACCGACGAGTCGACGCCGTTCGAGCTCGGCAAGGCCTACTGCTGCCGCGATGGCTCCGACGTGGCGATTGTCGCCTGCGGCGCGATGGTTTACGAGGCGCTGGTCGCCGCGGAGAAGCTCGCGGAAGAGGGGATCTCCGCCATGGTCATCAACCTGCACACGATCAAGCCGATCGACAAGGAGACCCTCTGCGAGGCCGCCCAGAAGTGCGGCTGCGTCGTGACGGTCGAGGAGCACCAGCTGATGGGCGGCATGGGCAGTGCCGTCACCGAGGTCCTGTCGCAGTACTGGCCGGTGCCGGTGCGCATGATCGGCGTCGATGACCGCTTCGGCGAGTCGGGCGATCCGGATGTCCTGATGAAGGCGTTCGGCCTGACCAGCGTGGAAGTCGCAGCGGCAGCCCGTGAAGCCGTGCAGGACAAGAAGGCCCGCTGAACCGGCGGCCTGCCATTCCAGATGACGGAAGCCGGCGGCTGGTTCAAGCCTGCCGCCGGCACCCTGCCAACGACGGACTGCTTATGGCTGACGGCCTATGCCTGCCGCCGCCAGACAGCTGACAGCTGTGGTCGTGCCGACTGCGCCGCAGGACACGCCGCACTGCCAAGAAGGAGACCAGCTATTAAAAGTCAAGGGGAAAACTGAGAAATCTTGACTGATA
>CAYOHO010000092.1:0-7428 GCA_964403755.1 uncultured Oscillospiraceae bacterium | reverse complement strand
AGTTGGCGAGGCGCGAGCCGAGGTAGGCCGGATAGCCTTCCTCACCGGGCATCTCCTCGAGGCGGCCGGACATCTCGCGCAGGGCCTCGGCCCAGCGGGAGGTGGAATCGGCCATGATCGATACGGAGTAGCCCATGTCGCGGTAGTATTCGGCGATCGTGATGCCGGTGTAGATCGAGGCTTCGCGGGCCGCGACCGGCATGTTCGAGGTATTGGCGATCAGGATCGTGCGGGTCATCAGCGGCTGGCCCGACTTGGGATCGATCAGTTCCGGAAATTCCCGCAGGACGTCGGTCATCTCGTTGCCGCGCTCGCCGCAGCCAATATAGACGACGATATCGGAGGCCGCCCACTTGGCCAGCTGATGCTGGACAACCGTCTTGCCGCTGCCGAACGGACCCGGGATGGTCGCTGTGCCGCCGCGGGCCACGGGGAACAGCGTGTCAATGATGCGCTGGCCGGTGACCAGCGGGGCGTCGGGCGCGATCTTCTCCTTGTAGGGGCGGCCCTTGCGGACCGGCCACTTCTGCATCAGCGTCACCGGGACCAGCGTGCCGGCAGCCGTGCGGATCCGGGCAACGGTGTCGGTAACCTTGCAGTCACAGGACGCGATTTCCGTCAGCTCGCCCTCGATGCCATATGGCACCATGATCTTGTGGCTGACCAGGACCGTCTCCTGGACGGCGCCGATGATGTCGCCGGCTGCGACGCGATCGCCGGGCTTCGCGACGGCTTCGAAACGCCACAGGCGGTCACGGTCGATTGCCGGCACGGCGATGCCGCGGGCGATGTTGTTGCCGACCATCTCGCAGATACGGTCGAGTGGCCGCTGGATGCCGTCGAAGATCTGGCCGACCAGACCAGGTCCGAGCTCGACCGAGAGCGGGGCGCCTTCCGAGACAACCGCCTCGCCGGGGCCAAGGCCGGATGTTTCCTCATAAACCTGGATGGACGCCTGGTCGCCGTGCATCTCGATGATTTCACCGATCAGCTTCTTGTCGGACACGCGGACGACATCGAACATCTCTGCATCACGCATGCCGCCGGCGACGACCAGCGGGCCGGAAACCTTGACGATGGTGCCAGTGCTTGGGTTTTTCATGCTTTCACTCCTTTGGTTCACTGCGCGCGGGTCGCGCCGGTGCCCTGGGGCTCATCGAGCCCGAGGATGTCCATGCCGACCGCCTTGCGGACGGATTCGCGGACCTGGGCCATGCCCAGGCCGGTGCCGCCGGAGACCGGCGGGATCGGGATGACGGCCGGCAGCTTGCGGCTGCGCAGGGATCGGATCAGGTCCTGGTTGGCGATGAAGCAGGGCTCGGTGATGAAGACGATCGCGTAGCCTTCTTCAACGGCACGGCGGAGCGGCTCAGCGGCCGCCTCGGGCGTGGCGGCCTCGAGAACGGTCAGTCCGAGGGCGCGGAAGCCGATGATGCTGTCTGTATCGCCGATGACGGCCACTTTGTACATGTCTATCCTCCGGGTTACAGATAGGTCAGGCGGGCCAGCTCGCGCGCCTTTTCCAGCGGGATGCCGTTGCGCAGACAGGTCAGGATGATACGGACCGTGCGGATTTCCATCTCACGGGCAATGAGGTAGCCGATGACGACCTCCGGTCCGCGCAGGACACGCTTGCCCTGCCGGACATACCGCATCAGGACCTCGTCCTGGGCCTGGCTGAAGCGGGCGATGGCGTCGCCGCCTTCGGCAAAGTGCTCGGCAGGGCCGGCCAGCGGCGCCAGGGCTGAATGCGACAGGACGGACGCGATGCGTGCCGCCGGCTCGTCGTACAGGCCGGCAAGTGCATCCGGCGCCAGGCTGCCTCCGGGGAGGAGGATGCACCGAAGGTAGTCGGCGCTGCTCTTGAGGAACCGGGTCCGCAGCAGCAGGCCCACGTTGACCAGGTCGATGCGCAGCCGCACGAAATTCCGGAAGAACGCGTTGTCGGTTCGCTCGGCGGCTTGGCTCAGCAGTCGGGCCTGTACCTTGTCGAGATGGATATCGATCTCGCTGATATCATACGTGCGCAGGTAGCGGACGGTGGCGGCAGCAGCGGCAGCCGCCATAGCGGGCGGCAGGTCGCTGGCCCGCTGCTCGCGCAAGGCGCGGAACATCACGGCCGGCTCGATGGTGGCCGGGCGCTGCAGCATGGGCTCGAGCTGCTCGAGTGTGACGGGCGCATGGATCTCCGGCCAGATGCCGGCCTTCTCCGCGGCTTCAGACGGCTCGCGCTCCGAACGGTCAAGGTTGTCCGCCGCCGGGGCCCCGGTCCGGGCTGTTGAGCCGGGAAGGCTCTCAGCCTGGCGGCGCGGCCAGTACACGGCGAACGACTTCAGCATGACCCTGAGGTTGTGGAAGTCGCGCGCCAGCAGCAGCGCATCGATCAGCTCGGCATCCGGGCTGATCTGGCGGGCGAGGGCATAGGACTGCTCGAGGCCTCGGCTAAGGCTGCTTTCCGGGTCGGGTGCGGCCGGATAGCCGTTTTCCACCAGAAGCCGGCCAATGTCCTCGATGGTGCGCGCCTCGTAATAGCGGGCAAGCCTGGCACTTCCGATCAGGCTGGCCTCAAGGGCCCGTATGCGGCCGGCTGCATAGGCGTAGCGGCCGCTGTCGATCTTGTTCCTTTTTTCCATGATGCTCCGTTCCACCCTTCGGCACCGTTCAGGACCCAAACAGGACCCGTGCGGCAAGGCTAACCAGTTCCGGACGCATGCTCCGGACAAGGAGCTCCGAAGTCAAGTTGGTTTCGATCAGGTCCCGCCGCAGGATGATGCCGGTGCGGAAGCTGCCCGGCTCGTCGGCCAGCGAGAGGCTCCAGTTCCGGTCGTGGTTGACAGTCGCAACCACGCTAGCACCGAGCGTCTGGTCGTCCTTCGGGAAGACGACGGTCTCGTCGCCGCTGGCGTGGTCCACAAGCAGCCGCGTGTAGAGCTCGCTCCGGTCTTGGAGCGGCAGCTGGCTCAGGCTGGCCTCGGCCTTGGCAATGACCTCGTCGATCAGCGCCTGACGGGCCGAAAGGATGCGCTTGCGGGACTCAAGAGCGGCATTGCTCTGGGTGCGGCGCTCGAGAACTGCCGATTCCTCGGCTGCGCGCTGGCGGGTGGCGGCGAGCAGGTGCTCCGCCTCCTGGTCGGCAGCGGCGAGGATCTCGGCGCGGCGTTCCCGGGACTGGTCCTGTATTTCCAGGATCCGCTCCTCGGCGTCGCTGATGATGCGGTTGAGTATGGCGTCAAGGCCGTTCACGGTTTATCCCCTTTCTATGCGGACAGGTCGGGCGGTCAGGATGGCCTGTCAGGATCAGGAGACCTTGATGCTGAGGATGGACAGGACGGATGCCAGCAGGGCGAGAATGGCATAGGTCTCGACCATGGCCGGCATGACGATGGCCTTGGAGGACTCGTCCGGCTGCTTGGCAACCATGGCGATACTGGCCTCGGAAGCACGGCCCTGGTAGATGGCAGACCAGTAGCCGACGATGGCGATGGGGAGGCAGGCCATGAAGAACAGCAGGCCGGTGCGCCAGCTGATGGTTGTATTGCCGCCGAGCAGGCCGGAGGTCTGCATGACCATGAACCAGGTCAGCAGGCCATAGATGCCCTGGGTACCGGGCAGCGCCTGCAGGATCAGCAGCTTGCCGAACATGCCGGGCTCTTCGCTCAGGACTCCGGCAGCCGCTTCACCGGCGCGGCCGACGCCGACAGATGAGCCAATGCCGGGCAGGAGGGCTGCGAGGGCGCCGCCGAGCAGGGTCAGGACAGGACCGATCAGATCAGAAAAATTGGACATGGTTGATTCCTCCTATTGATTCCTTGCTTCCTTGCTATTTTTGGACCGCTCCGCTTCCGGACAGTCCGGCAGGACATGGGTGGTGCATCCGACAGGGCCGGATGCAGGGATCGGTTCAGGCGTGCTCCTGGGCAGCCTCTGGCGCACGCTCGATTTCGATGAACTTGGCCTTCAGTCTTTCGGGCTTCCAGATGCGGCCGCCGCCTTCATAGAATTTGGTGAAGAACTCGACGAACTGGAGTCGGCTGGTATGGATATAGGCCGAGAGCAGCGACAGGGCAAAGTTGATGGTGTGGCCGAGGATGGCGACCAGTACAAAGACGATGTAGCCGATGAAGCTGGGGCCGCCCAGGAATCCGATCTTGTTGACGACCATCGCGATGACGCTGGTCGCCAGCACCAGGGCCAGGACGCGGGTGTACGAGAGAATGTCGCCGAAGTAGGCGGTGGCGCCGTAAAGGTTGTACAGCCCAAGACCGATCCGGGCGACTGGGTTGCGCGAGCTGCGGCCGGTGAACAGGACGATGACAGCGGCGCCGAAGATGGCCAGGTAGCCCGATACGGGGGCGCCGATGCCGGCGATCGACAGGCCGAGGCCCAGGATCAGGAAGAACCATGGGAAGACATCGAACACGGCCGTCTGCCAGTCACCGCTCCGGAACGCCATGTAGGCTTTCAGGGACATGCCGCTGAACAGGTGGATGACGCCGAAGACAGCGCTGAGGATCATCAGGCTGGTCGGCGACTTGAGCGGATCGAAAAGCACCGGCGGGATGTTTACCCGACCGCTGCTGACTGTGCTGATCATGTCGCCAAAATAGCCGCCGAACATGAAGCCCCAGAAGATCGAGGAAATGCCGCACTGCAGGAACAGGAATGCCGTCTGGCGGGTGCGGCCCTTCAGCTTGAGTCCGTAGATGCCGAGCAGGCAGATGGCGCTGAGCATCAGACCATAGCCGACATCGCTGAGCATCATGCCGAAGAAGAGGAAGTAGAAGGGCGCCAGGACTGGCGTCGGATCGACTTCGCTCGGCAGCGGCGGATTGAACATCTCAACGACTGCCTCGTAGGGCTGCACGAGCTTCCTGTTCTCGAGCAGGATCGGGAAATTCTCGCCCGGTTCCGGGCGGCGGCTGTCGAAGGCAATCGTGAAGCGGCTCTCCAGCCCCTTGCGGACGGAATCGGTCAGTCGCTCCGGAACCCAGCCCTGCAGGACGAAAGTCTGGCCGGTTCCGGCCAGGCGCCGCAGGACAGCGTACTTGTCATGAAGCATCTGGAGATGGGCATGCAGGATCTCGAAGTCGACCAGGCCGGTGGCCAGGCCGGCCAGGCGGCCCTGCAGCTTTTCGCGTTCCAGCCGGAGATCTGCCTGCTCGCTGTGCAGATGGCGCAACAGCAGCCCGGGGGTTGCGGAATCCGCCTGGACCGGCAGGAAGGTGAAGCTGAGCCGGCGGAGCGCCGAGAGCACAAGCGCTTCACGGATGCGCAAGGTGATCACAAGCAGGCGGACGCCTGTCTCATCCTCGTTCAGAATCTGTGAGACTGTCTCAGGTGCCTCGTCGGCCAGCGACCGCTCGAGGGACTCGAGGTCGGACCGGCTGCGGAAGCTGCCGAGAAAGGTGCGGGTCTTCAGCGTGTAAGGTTCGGAAAGATCAATCGCGACCCCTTCCCATGGCTGCAGCATGGCCTCGGTGTTCTGGAGGCGGATCAGCTGGCTGTCGATTTCGGCAATGCGGGTGCGGGCGCTCTCAAGCGCAGCAAGGTTCGCAATCACGTCGGACTGGCTGGCAACGACACGGTTGAACTCGGAGTTGCTGACCATCCGCTTGCCGGCAAACATCGGCTTCTTGACCGGACGCAGGCGACTGCACTCGGCGATTGCCTGTTCGAGGCGAGCCAGCAGTGCCGGCAGGTCTTCCGGAGAGAGCTGCTGATGACCGACCGTCAGCAGCTGTTCCTTCTCGAGAGCCGCATCAGCCGTCAGGAGCCCGGCACTGCCATCATCTGCTTCAGCCAGAGCCGGCTCTGCGTCAATGTCGACAGCGCCAAGCTTCATGAGCGCTTCAACGACCGCTGTCTTGTCCTGGCGCAGGCCAACGGCCGTAACGCGATCCATTTTGACAATCGGCACGTTACTTCACAATCCTTTCCGCAACAATCCGGACCGCTTCATTCATGGCCGGCATGGCTGCCGCACGGATCCGGCCTGCTTCGGCCTCGGCAACGGCGATGACGTCCCGGGACTGCGCCTCCGATCGGGCGGCCGCCTCCTGAAGCATGTGCAGCTTCAGCGCATCCGCCTCGGCGCGGGCTGCCACGATACGGCGGGCAGCCTCGGCGCGGGCCTCGTCCAGCGAATGGCGGGAGTCCGCATGGGCTGCGGCGACCATCGCCTCAGCCCTCTCCTCAGTTTCACGGATGGTAGCAAGGTAATTCTGATTGGGCATGGCTGTGTTCCTCGATTCCTGGTATCAGTCGCAGAAGCCGCTGCGTCGTCTTCAGAAACTTGGCAGTATCTGGCGTTGCAGCCAAGGTCAGCAGTCTGCAATATTCTACACGATATCGACTAAATTGGCCACTGAAATGTCATAAATTTTGTGCAATGTTGTTTCGGCTTGGGTTTCATCGGTCCATCGGCGCCGCAATCGTTTGCGATGCCAGAAATGAAGGTGGTCATACGAAAACAACCGGAAAAGCCAGGAAAACAGGTGTTTTCGCCGGACACAACGTGGCATTCCGGCAAGGTTGGCTGGCTTGCTGGCGTATTTTTCCGATCCGACCGATTACGCTTACGCACTGATTCCTCGACAATCTTTGATAATTTGTACAAATGCTGAATAGCAACGTCGAATTTTGGTGGAATCGACCATAAGCGCGACCGCAAGCGGCGCCGGTTTACGGCCGTGAATCACGCCTTTACGCAAAACAGCCGGAAAGGCTTCCCTTTCCGGCTGCAGCCTGCGTCGACGACCGGCTTTTCGCACGGTCTGGCAGGAGATGGCCATGAGATCCGGATGGCCAGGCTGGTGATGGAGCTGCGGTCCGGACGGCTGAGCCCATCCGATGGCCGACTGCAATTATCAGGCCTCGATGCTGCCAATCAGGGTCGTGGCCGACAGGCGCAGGATCAGCATCAGGGCAATGTCCATGGCCAGCGGGACGAGGGTGACCATCAGCAGCGCCGGCAGGAACGCCAGCTTCAGGTAGATGACCGGGACCGCGACCAGTGCCGCCAGGAATGCCGAACCCAGCATGCCATAGAGCACGTTCATGTTGCGCTTGACGGCCGTCTGCTCGCTTTCCCACTGCAGCTTCGGCCACATCAGGTCGAAGACGATGCCGAGCAGATTGGGCAGCAGGAGCGCGCCCGGCATGACCAGCAGCATCAGCAGCGCGTACCAGAAAGGCACGGCCAGGTAGAAGATGGCCACCAGCAGGAGCATGAGGAAGGCGATCAGGCCGAACAGGACAGCGACGGCGACCTTGGCCGTCACCTGCCAGCCGTAGCCGAGCGGCAGGGTCTTCATGATGTAGAGCTGGCGCCCCTCCCGCGAAAGGGCGCTCGCGGCGATGCCATTCGTGGTCGCCAGGAAGATGATGCCCGCGAAGATGATCACCAGGCTGGTCGGGAGCCCGGCCTGC
>CAYOHO010000091.1:0-7506 GCA_964403755.1 uncultured Oscillospiraceae bacterium | reverse complement strand
CGACATAAATAACAGAACCCGTGGCATCCTTCATCAGGTATACACCCGGGTTCTGAGGGACCAGATCCAGTCTGGCGTCAAATCGGCTTGTCTGTTCGGTCATCGCGATGCGGGACAGCTTCCTTCCCGGTCAGAATTCAGGGCAGGAGAGGTAGCTGGAGATGGTCAGGAGGGCATCGGCCTCGTCCGCGCCTTCGGCTGAAATGGTCACATCCGTCGCGTTCTCGATGCCAAGGGACATGATGCCGAGCAGGCTTTTCGCGTTGGCGCGACGCTCACCCTTGGACAGCCAGATGCTGGAACGGAATGTGGATGCTTTCTGGATCAGGACGGCGACTGCCTTCATCTGCAGTGCTTCGTCACAGTTGAACGTGATCGTTTTTGTGACCATTGAGGAACCTCCAGAGGCCTAAGACAGGACACAGATGTCTGCCAGAGGGATGGTGCATTGCCTTAAGTATATGGATGTTGTTCAAGATTTGTCAATATGGCAGAAACACGGGGTATTTTTTATGCATTTTATATGTATTCATTTCGTAATCATTGCAGTTTTTTGAACATAATGATAGCATCTTCGCCCGTATCTGCATAATAGCCGCGGCGGCGGCCGCAGTCGACGAAGCCCATCGCGAGATAGAGGGCACGGGCATGCTCGTTGGAAGGCCGAACCTCGAGGCTGAACGCGGCAATGCCTTCACGGCGTCCGGCATCCAGCAGCGCGGCCAGCAGGGCCCGGCCAATGCCTTGGCGGCGGCAGTCGGGATCGACGGCGACATTGTGGATTTCGGCTTCGCCAAGGACAAACCAGCTGCTGATGTAGCCGAGGATGCGGCCGGTCGGGTCGATTGCGACCAGGACACGGGCCTTTTCCGTGTCGGCCAGCTCGGCCTTGAGGGCTTCAGCGCTCCAGGGAATGGCAAAGCAGCGCGGCTCAAGCGCCGCCAGGGCCGGCACATCCGATAGCCGGGCCGGACGGATGGAGAACCCGGCGCTGCCGGGGCCGGCTGGCTCCCGGGCTGGCGCGGCCGATCCGTCAGCCACGGTCTTCAGGCGTTTGCCCGGCCGGGGCATCCGGGCTGTGCGGCCGTTCAGCTTGGGCATCCGGGCTGTGCAGCCGTTCGGCTGCAGCATCCGGGCTGTGCAGACGTTCAGCTTGGGAGGGCGAGACGTAGCTGGCGTCAAGGGCAAAGGCCGAGAAATCGCCGCCGGCAGCCAGGCGGGCAGCGGCCAGATTGGCGATGACGGCGGCTCGCGGCCAGCGGAAGGCCATGCCGGCATCCGTCACCGAAGCGGCGCCGGGCCAGAGAAGCGGGTCAGAAAAGGCAGTGGAACCGTCACCGACCAGGACCAGGCGGCGTCGGTCCGCGGCGGCGGCCAGCAGGTGCGGCTCGAGCTGGGCGGCCAGCTGGGTCTGGAGCCGGTTGCCCTCCGGGAGGATGGCTGATCCGCCGTGCAGGGCCGAGCAGAAGAGCCGGCCGCTGCGGGCGTCGACCAGCGGCACGACGAACGCGTCGCCGGCCGGTCCGAGACCGGCGGCGAGGGCGTCCAGGCTGGAGATGCCGACTGCCGGACGGCCGGCGGCATAGGCCATGCCCTTGACCAGGCTGACGCCGATGCGGATGCCGGTGTAGGAGCCGGGGCCGACGGCACAGGCATAGGCGTCGACATCCGGATAGTCAACCCCGCAGCGGGTGCAGAGGTCATGAACGAGCGGCAGGGCCGTGGCGGAATGGCGCAGGCCGATGGCGAGGGTGGCCTCGCCGAGCAGTTCGCCGTCGCGCACCAGGGCGGCCGAGAGGCTCTTGCCGCTGGTATCGAGTGCCAGGATCAGCATGTCGGTTCTCCCTTCCCATCTTCCTGTGATCGGTGCGCTTCCGGTGCACTATGCGCTTCCGGTGCGGCTGATGCGGCCCAGTTCCGGGCAAGCGCTTCCAGCCAGAAAGCCTGGCCGGGCCAGTCAATGGCCAGCAGACGCTCGTCCGGACGCTCGGGCGGGCCGAGGCGGATCTCGATCGACAGGCAGCCGTCCGGCAGGACCGCGCGGATGCGGCTGCTCCATTCGATGACACAGATGCCGTCGCCGCCGACGTATTCGTCGAAGCCGAGTTCGAGGAAAGACTCGCCGTCCGGCAGGCGATAGACATCGAAATGGTACAGGGGGATGCCGCGCACGCCGGCCTCGTGTTCGATCAGGAGCGTGAAGGTGGGGCTTGACACCGGTCCGCGGCAGCCGATGCCCTTGGCCAGGCCAACGGTCAGCGCGGTCTTGCCGGCACCCAGGTCACCGTCAAGGCAGACAACGGCACCGCGGGGCAGCGACGCGCCAATCAGGCGGCCAAGGGCGACCGTTTCACCGCGGCTGCCTGTTCGCAGCTCCAGGGCCATCACTGGCTGTCGCTGCCGCCGCTGCGGCGCCAGGCGACCTTTCCGGCGACCAGGACACATTCGGCCAGGCTGCGGGTATCGAGCGGATGGCCGCTGAATACGGCGATGTCGGCCAGGAAGCCTTCGGCCAGGCGGCCCAGGCGGTCGCCGGCGCCGCAGAGCCGGGCGGCCTGGTCGGTGATGGCGGCAAGCGCCGCCTCTTCCGGCATGCCTTCGCGGACGGCTAGCGCTGCGTAAACAGGCAGGTACTGGACCGGATTCTCGGGATGGTCGCTCATCAGGGCGAGCGGGATGCCGGTGGCGGCGAGCTCGCGCGGATTGCGCAGGTCGGCGTGGACCAGCTCCGGCTTGCCGCGGCCGATGATCAGGGGGCCGGCGATGATGCCGAGCAGGCGGCCGCAGCCGGGCTTGCCGACGCCGCAGCCAGGCGCCTGGCCGGCCTCGTAGGCAGCCTTGAGCTGGCCGGCAACCCGGTAGCCCTCGGTGCAGTGGTCGAGCGTATAGCTGAGGCCGAACTCATTGGCAATGCGGATCGCCGTCAGGATGTCGTCGGCACGGTGGACGTGGATCTTCAGCGGCAGCTGTCCCTCCAGCACCGGCATCAGGGCCTCGTCCTTGAGGTTGAACTCGGGATCGTCGCGTTCCTCGTCCCGGCGGGCGGCAACGTAGTCCGCAGCCTTGAAGAGGGCCTCGCGCAGCAGTGCTGCCGTCGCCATGCGGGTGGCGGGCGACTTGTTGTCGCGGCCATAGTTGCGCTTGGGATTTTCGCCAAGGGCGGCCTTCATGGCAGCCGAGGGCGTGATGGCCATCAGATCGGCGCTGTCGCCGGCCGTGTGCATCAGCACGAAGGTGCCGGCCAGCACATTGGCGCTGCCGGGGCCGGTCATGACCGTGGTGACGCCATGGGCCAGGGCCTCGCGGAAGCAGCGGTCCTCGTGGTAGATGCCGTCCAGCGCCCGCAGGTGCGGCGTGATCGGGTCGGTCGCCTCGTTGCCGTCGTCATGCTCCGGGTCGTAGCCGTCGTTGAACAGGCCGACGTGGCTGTGGGCGTCGATCAGGCCGGGCGTGACCGTCAGACCGTGCAGGTCGATGACCTCGTCGCCGGGGCCGGGCACAAAGCCGGCCGGCGCCGGGCCGGGGCCGACGGCGACAATGCGCTCGCCATCGACCAGGACATGGCCGGCGGCGATAACGCCCTGGCCGGTGCGCGTGTGGATGATGCCGTTCGACAGCAGCAGCATGGTTCCTCCTGCAATGGAAAGACGGGAGCGGGCATGCGCCCCCTCCCGTCCGTTCGATTTTTCTGGCGGCTGCACCGGCCGGAAAGGCAGATGCAGATGTCCGGCAGCGCTGTTGTGATCCCTCCGTGCCCGAGGGCATCGATCCGGTCCGGCACCGCAGGCACCGGGCGGGAAAGCCGTGACTGTCGCCCGAGGCGGCAGCGCAGGATCAGCGCTTGGAGAACTGGGAGGCCTTGCGGGCCTTCTTGAGACCGTACTTCTTGCGCTCCTTCATGCGGGAGTCGCGGGTCAGGAAGCCGGCCTTCTTGAGGATGGCCTTGTAGGCTTCCTCGTCAGCCTTGACGAGGGCGCGGGCCAGGCCGTGGCGGATGGCGCCGGCCTGGCCGGAAAGTCCGCCGCCGATGACCTTGCAGATGAGGTCGAACTGCTCGCCGGTGCCCGTGGCGACCAGCGGCTGGCGGACGATCAGCTTCAGCGTCTCCATGCCGAAGTAGTCGTCGATTTCCTTGTCATTGATGACAATGGAGCCCTTGCCGGGATAGATGCGGACGCAGGCAACCGCATTCTTGCGACGGCCGGTTCCATAAAAGAAGGTCTTGGTTGCTTTCTTGGTAGCCATTTATGGATCTCCTCCCTCGTACTTATGCGAATGTCAGCGGCTCGGGCTTCTGCGCGGCGTGCTCGTGTTCGGGGCCGGCATAGACCTTGAGCTTGCGGTACATGGCACGGCCGAGGGCATTCTTGGGCAGCATGCCGCGGACGGCCAGCTCGAAGACGCGCTCCGGCTTGTTCTGCATCATGCTGCGGTACTTGACCTCCTTGAGGCCGCCGGGATAGCCGGTGTGATAGCGGTAAAGCTTCTGGTCCAGCTTCTTGCCGGTCAGGACCATCTTGGACGCGTTCACCACGATGACGAAGTCACCGGTGTCCAGGAAGGGGGTATAGGTGGGCTTGTGCTTGCCGCGCAGGACGCGGGCAACCTCGGTAGCCAGGCGGCCGAGCGTCTGCCCTTCGGCGTCGACGACAAACCACTTTCTCTCGATCTCGGCGGGCTTTGCCACATAAGTGCTCATCGATCTGTCTTCCTCCATTCAAGGGTTGTGAATTGGTTTCTGGTGCTCTCCCGCCGGGATGCCGGGGGCGAGAGCTTCTCCATCATAGCGGCGCACGGCGGCGCTGTCAAGGCATTTTCAAAATAGCTGAATGAATCTTCGCATTTCTGCAGAATTCGCGGTTTTTCTTGCATATCCGCGATCCCGGGCCGGTGATTTCATGGGTTCCACCTGCTGCCAGGGAGCCAAATGGATATTATAGCAGAAGTTCGGGGGAAGGCCAATTATTTATAACCGCGGTGAACTGTGATAGAATGTCTCCGTATATGCGCCTGCCGCGCGCCCCCCTGCCCTTCCCTGCGACTCCTATCCTCCTGCGCGGCACGCAGATGAACGAGGGATCTTCATGTTTCAGCTTGGCACCGACTCCATCCGCGAACGCTCAACCAACGGCCCGACCTACATGAAGGGCCGTGCCTACTATCGCGACGGCCACCTGCAGAGCTTCAGCTTCGACCAGGAGAAGGGCCTCATCCAGGCTCAGGTCGTCGGGACCCGCATCTACCAGGTCCGCATCATCCTCACCCGTTCCGGCGAACTGCATGACGCGACCTGCACCTGCAGCGCGTTTTCTTCCTATTGGGGCTTCTGCAAGCACATCGTCGCTGTCCTCCTCTACTGCGTCGACCAGTACGGCCGCACGAAGACGCACATCGCACCTGCTGTCAGGCCGCTTGACCCGGCCGTCGAGGACCGGGGCGCCAAGGCCGGCAGCCCGGCAGCCGCCTCGCCGCACAACCTGCGCCGCAGCCGGCTCAAGGCGCGCGACTTCCTCAACCGCATGCAGCGCTCGGCCGAGCTGTCCCGGACCGCCAGCAAGCAGGCGGTCCGCCTGCGCGTGACCCTGCACGTCTCCACAACGGCCATCGCCATGCCCTACCTCAGCTTTGCCATCGGCGCCGAACACCTCTTCCCGGTCACGAACGCCGAGCAGTTCGCAGAGGCGATTACCCGCGACCAGTCACTGGAGCTGGACCAGCGCTTCACCTTCAACCCGCTCGATCATGTCTTTGCCGAGGCGGACCAGCCGCTGATCCAGATGATCCAGGAGGCGTACGAAAGCGACTACAAGACCGTGTTCGGCGCCGCCCACACCGCTACGCACGACCGCTTCCTGATGCTGAACGCCACCCGCTTCGCCCGCTTCCTGCGCATGGCGCCAGGCCTTTCGGACGCCAGCTGGCGTCCGATGAAGGACGAGCTCGGCTGCTCCTTCAAGGTGCGGAGCGAGCCGCTGCCGCTCAGCCTGAAGCTCGAGCAGGATAGCGGCGAAACCGGCGCCGTCGTGGCCGGCGGCCTGGCGGCGGGGCCGGCGCTTCCCGAGGACGAGCGCTTTCGCCTCACGCTGGTCACCGGTCAGCCGCTGGTCCAGCTGACCGCCTCGCGCAACGTCTACCTCTACGGCGATACCTTCTACCTGCCGCCGCGCGACACCATCCGCCTGATCGAGCCGATCCTGAGCGTGCTCGGCGGCGCCGACCCGCACAGCCTGACGATCAGCCGCGAAGAGCTGCTGGTGCTGATGAGCGAAATCCGGCCCCTCCTGGCCGGCGTCTGCCCGGTGGTTCCCGAGCCGCGCCTGGCCGAGCGGCTGCTGATCGCGCCGCTGGAGAACCATGTCTCGCTCGACTGGCAGGACGACGCGATCCGGGCCGAGGTCCGCCATCACTATGGCGACGCCTCCTTCCCGCTGTTTGCGCCGGCTCAGCCGCCGGCCCAGCCAGTCACGCCGAACCCCGCCGCCGTTACCGGCGCCGCACCGGCCGGAGCCGACGGTTCCATGCCCGCTGCCGAAGGCGCCATGCCTGCTGCCGAAGGCGCCATGCCCGCTGCCGAAGGCGCCATGGCCTGTCTGGCCGACGAAGAGCCCGACACCGAGGCCACGGTCTCCGCCAGCCTCGCCGCTGCGGCCTGCCAGCCGTCCATTGCCGCCGGCGCATCGATCGCCGGCCGGCTGGTCGTGCGCGACCTCCAGAAGGAGGGCGCCTTCCTGAAGCGGATGAAGTCCCTTGGCTTCCAGCGCCACGGCTCCAGCCTGCGCCTCTCCGACCCCGACCTCTGCTTTGACTTCCTGTCGCATTCGCTGGACGCGCTGCGCAAGGAAGCCGCACTGAGCCTCAGTCCGGCGATGGAGCGCCTGGCGGTCCTGCCGCCGCCGCGCATCCGCTATTCCGTGCGTCTCGACCCGGAGCGGCAGGCACTGTCGGTGCTGGACGACTGGTCCGGCATGAGCCGCGGTGCCGTCGGCGCCTATATCCGCGCCCTGCGCGAGAAGCGCCCCTATCTGCGCCTGCCTGATGGCTCCTTCCAGATGGTCGACGCCGCCGAGCGCGACCTGGTGGTGACCATGACCGACGCCATCGAGCTGTTCGGCGGCAATCCTGCCGCTGCCGAGAACGTGCTGCCGCAGTACCGGGCCCTGGCCCTGGCCGCTATCGTCAATGCCCATGGCGACCGCATCGCGGCCGACGAAGCCTATCGTGTGCTGGTCGACCGGATCACCGACACGAGCAGCATGAAGACCCGCCTGCCGGCGCCGCTCGGCTCGCTGATGCGCCCCTACCAGAAGAACGGCTTCCAGTGGCTGGTGGCCCTCGACCATTTCGGTCTCGGCGGCATCCTGGCCGATGACATGGGCCTCGGCAAGACGCTGCAGACCCTGGCCTACGTGGTGCACACCTATCGCCAGAAGCGGCTGCCCACCCTGATCGTGGCGCCGACCAGCCTGGTCTACAACTGGCTGAGCGAGGCTGAGAAGTTCGTCCCCC
>CAYOHO010000090.1:0-7526 GCA_964403755.1 uncultured Oscillospiraceae bacterium | reverse complement strand
GGCCTGATTGGGCCGCCAGCATTCATATGCCATTCTCAAGTCGATGGACCAGTATGCCTGAATGAATCCTCTCATCATCATACCATTCTCACCCATGCAACCGAGCACAGACATGGGAATGATGTTCCCGAAATCTTCTGAATAGGTCGCTTGCGTGGTTTCCAAACGGTATTCCCCTATAGCTTGTCCATCTCTTCCAGCATCGCCGGCCGGTTCCTGTATTTCTCACGAAACTTCTGCACGAGCTGGTCGGCCACTTCCCATCCGCCCAGGCTCTGCGCGCGCCAGATGTGCTTGTTTCTTGCGGTTGCTGACTTCGTGTGCCTTGTCATTTGCTGGATCTGAGCCTACCCAGCCCCCTCCCCCACAACGCGAAGGCCCGCCACTACCGGAGAGGGATCCGGCAGGGCGGGCCTTTGCATGAGAGCCACGTTTCAGGGAATGCAGATGGAGTCTTTATCCGTGACCGATGCCGAAGGAGCAAACGTCATCGGCCGAGGCATCAGGGGTTCGAGGGATTCGGGTTCAGGTTTAGCAGAACCAATCAATCGTAAACGAGGTCCTTGATTTCGGGATTGTTGATGTTGTCCTTGGTGTAGAACTTGGCGCCCGTGTCGACGTCGCTGACTTTTTCGCCCTTGTAGGCCTTGTAGGCGAGCTCGACGGCGAGGTAGCCGATGTTGTAGGGATCCTGGGTGATCGAGCCGAGGAAGATGCCGTTGGTGACGGCGGCCTTCTGGCGCTTGCCGGCGTCGAAGCCGACGGCGACGATGCCCTTGGTCTTGAGGTCGGCGCCTTCGTTGGAGGAGTCGAGGATGCCGTTGGCGGCAGCTTCGTTGGAGCCGTAGATGGCGATGACGTTGGACTTGTTGAGCAGGGCCTTGCCGGCGGTGGAGATGTCCGTGGCGCTGGTGGTGGCGGCGACACCGACGTCGATGACGACCTTGGCGGCGGACTCGGCCACGCCGTTCTTGAACTTGTCATGGCCGACGACGGCGACTTCGTTGATGCCGTCTGCCTTCAGCAGGGCGACCATCTTCTCGGTGAAGCCCTTGGTGCGGTTGGTGACGGACTCGCCGACGGCATCCTGGGAGAGGACGGCGATGCGGACGGCCTTGCCGACGGTGCCGGTGGCAGCCTTGGTCTTGATGGCGGCATAGAGGCTGGTGGCGGCGAGGGCGCCGGCGACGGTGTTGTTGGTGGAGGCGTTGGCGTAGACGGAACCGGCCGGGGCATTCGGGACGCCGGAGTCGAAGCCGATGACCGGGATCTTGCCGGCGAGCGCCTTCTTCAGCTGGTCGGTGACGGATTCAGTGGACAGGGCGGCCAGGGCGATGGCGACCGGCTTCTTGGCCAGGGCGCTGTCGAGCATCTGGACCTGGGCCTGGATGTCGGACTCGGACGGCGGGCCTTCGAAGGTGATGGTCACGTTGTACTTGGCGGCGGCGGCATCGGCGCCCTTCTTGACGACCTGCCAGAACTGGTGCTGGAAGCCCTTGGAGACGACGGCGATGTAGGGCTTGGCGCCGGCGGTGGTGGCGGCGGCGGTCGTAGCGGCAGCGGTCGTGGCGGCGGCAGTCGTGCCGGCCGTGGTCGCGGCCTTCGTCGTGGCGGCCGTGGTCGTGGCGGCGGAGCCGCAGGCGGTCAGGGACAGGACGAGCGCGAGGACGAGGGACATGATGGCGATGAGACGCTTCGACTGGTGTTTCATGTGTTTCCTCCTTGGTTTGATGGGTGGTTGGACTGGGTCTGCTTTTCGGACCTGGATGGGCTGGAAACGGGATCCGGGGCGATCGGTTCTATAGAATCAGCGCTTTTTCTGCTGGCTGATATCCATCAGGACGGCGATGATGACGACGATGCCGGTGAAGAGCTTCTGGTAATGGGGCTGCAGGTCCATCGAGGGGAGGCCGGTGCGGAGCACGCTCATGATGAAGACGCCGATCAGGGTGCCCATGACGGAGCCGACGCCGCCGGAGAGCGAGGTGCCGCCGATGACGGCCGCGGCAATGGCATCGGTCTCGAAGCCGCCGCCGGAGCCGGGGACGACGGTCGTGTAGGTGGCGGCGTAGGCGATGCCGGCGAGGCCGGCGCAGACGCCCGAGATGATGTAGGGGATGGTCTTCCAGAACTTGACGTTGACGCCGGAGAGGCGGACGGCCTCCTCGTTGCTGCCGATGGCGAACGTGTAGCGGCCGATCTTGGTCCGGTTCAGGATGATGTGCGCGATGATCAGGGTGACGGCCAGCAGGATGACGCCGGTTGGGAGGTAGGCGCCGCTTTCCATCTGGACCTTGGAGAACACCGTCTTGTACCAGCCTTCCGCCGAGTCGCGGGCGGGGAAGTTGATGGTCTGGACCTTGGAGACGATGGAGCTGATTGCGAGGGTGACCATCTGGGTGCCGAGTGTGGCGATGAATGGGGGCATGCGCAGCCGGGCGACGAGGACGCCGTTGAGCGTGCCGAACAGGGCGCCGGCGAGCAGGATGATCGTGATGCCGGCCCAGAACGGGAGGCCCCACTTGCTCCAGGCGACGCCGCCGATCATGGCGGAGCACATGGCGACCGTGCCGATGGAGAGGTCGATGCCGCCGGTGATGATCGCGAAGGTGACGCCGATTGCGAGGAAGCCGATGTAGTAGGAGGCGTCGAGGATGTTGATCAGCGACTCGAAGGAGAGGAAGTTGCGGCCGAAGAGCGCGAAGAAGGCGTAGATGGCGAGCAGGGCGATGAGGGCGAAGATGCGCTGGTTGACCTTGATGGCCTTGCGCTCGGCGGGCTTGTCCTTGACTGTAGCGGTTGCAGGGTTCATCGGTTTCATGCCTCCATCGTTTTCCGGGTGTGCGCCAGGCCCATGATCTCCTCCTGCGTGCCGCCAGCGGTGACTTCGCCGGTGATGCGGCCCTCGCACATGACGAGGATGCGGTCGGCCAGGCGCAGGACTTCGGGGAGCTCGGACGAAATGACGATGATTGACTTGCCATCCTCGGCCAGCTCGTTGATCAGCTTGTAGATCTCGCTCTTGGCGCCGACGTCGATGCCACGGGTCGGCTCGTCGAAGATCAGGATCTGCGAATTGCGGATCAGCCACTTGGCGATGACGACCTTCTGCTGGTTGCCGCCCGAGAGGTTGCGGACCAGCTGGCTGATCGAGGGCGTCTTGGTGTTGAGCCGTTTCACGTAGGTTTCGGCAGATTCCCGGACGGCGCTGCGGTTGACGAACAGGGCGCCGGAGAAGTGGTCGTAGTTGGCCATGACGGAGTTTTCGGCGACGGAGAGGCCGAGCGCGAGGCCGAAGCGCTTGCGGTCCTCGGAGAGGTAGCCGATGCCGGCTTCGACGGCGTCCTTCGGGCTGCGGATGTTCACGTCCTTGCCGTTGACCCGGATCCGGCCGGCGGTGCGGGGATCGGCGCCGAACAGGGCCCGGGCGGTCTCGGTGCGGCCGGCGCCCATGAGGCCGGAGAAGCAGAGGATCTCGCCCTGGCGCAGGCTGAAGGACACGTCCTGGACCATGCGGCCGGCGCTGAGGCCTTCAACTTCGAGCACGACGGGGGCGTCCGGGCGGCAGTTGCTGTGGGTCTTCGGCGCTTCGAAGATGGTGCGGCCGACCATCATCTTGACGATCTGGTCGTGGGTCGAGTCCTTGGTGACCAGGGTGCCGACGTATTCGCCGTCGCGGAAGACGGTGACGCGGTCGGTGATCCGGTCGATCTCGTCCATGCGGTGCGAGATGTAGATCATGCCCACGCCGCGGGCCTTCAGGTCGCGCATGACTTCGAACAGGTGCTCGATCTCGATGTCGCTCAGGGCGGCGGTCGGTTCGTCGAGGACGAGGATCTTCGAGTTGAAGGAGATGGCCTTGGCGATCTCGACCATCTGCTGCTTGCCGACTGTGAGGTTGCCGAGCAGCTCCCGGGGGTTGATGGCGATGCCGAGCGTTTCGAGCAGGCGGACCGCCTCGTCGTTCAGGGCGCGGTCGTCGAGGAAGGGGCCATGGCTCTTCTCGCGGCCGATGAAGATGTTCTGCGCCACCGTCAGGTAGTTCATCATGTTGAGTTCCTGGTGGATCATGCAGATGCCCTTGTCCTGGGCCTCCCGCGTGTTCCGGATGTTGAGGGGCTCGCCCATGAAGGTGATCTCGCCTTCGTCACGGGTGTAGATGCCCATCAGGATCTTCATCAGGGTCGACTTGCCGGCGCCGTTTTCACCCATCAGGGCGTGGATCTCGCCGGACTGCAGCTCGAAGGAGACCTTCTTCAGGGCCTTGACGCCCGGGAAGCTCTTGCTGATGTCGGTCATCTTGAGAATCTGGCTTGACAATCGATCACCTCCGCGGCAGGGGCGGATCCACTCGCCGGCACCTGCCATGGCCTTAGGTTATCAGGGCGGGCGTTTCGGCAATTTCGAAATCTTCCAGCAAACTTGCGATTTTCTCCAAACCTTCTGGCTGCGCAAAAAGAAGGCCCGGTGGCGGCCGGGCTTCGGATCGGAATGGTGTATGGGGCGGAAAGCCCTGCGGCGGCGCTATTCGAAGGGGAAGAGCAGCTTCTCGTTCTCCTCCTGGTACATGTTGTCGCGGGTGATCAGGATCGAGCCCGTGTCGTAGAAGGCGTCGACCTTGCGGCCATGAACCAGGTCGACCGCCCGGGTCAGGGCGAGATAGCCCATGTTGAACGGCCGCTGGATGACGGTCGCGCTGAGCAGGCCCTCCTCGAGGAAGGTGACCTGCTCCATCGAACTGTCGAAGCCGACGAGCGCGATCTCCCGGGTCTTGCTGGCGCCGCGGATGGCCCGGGCGGCGCCGACGGTGGTGTATTCGTTGAGCGCGACGATGCCGGCGATGTCGGGCTGCTGGCGCAGGAGCTCGCTGACGCGCTGGTAGGCGGCTTCGGACGAGCCGCCGGAGTCGAGCGTGGGCAGGATCACATAGCCGCTGCCGAGGCCCTCGCGGACGCCGGCTTCGCGGTCGATCGCGGTGCTCGAGCCGGGCACATGGGCGACGATCGCGATCTTGCGGCCGCCCGCCAGCAGGCCGGCCATGGCTTCGCCCGCCTTGCGCCCCGCCGCGACGTTGCCGGTGGCGACAAAGCAGGAGCCCTTGGGCGTGCCGCTGGCGATGTTCGAGTCCATCATCACGAGCGGGATGCCGGCCGCGACGGCGACGCGGGCGGGCTCCTCCAGGCGGCCGGCGTCGATCGCCGCCAGGATGATGGCGTCGGGCTTTTCGGCGATCGCCTGATAGAGCATGCCGACCTGGGTCGAGACGCTTTCCTGCGAATCGGTCTGCGGCGCCCGGTATTCCATGGTGGCGCCCTGCTCCTGGGCGGCTGCCTTGAGCCCGCCGTTGATGCTCCACCAGAAGGCGATGCTCATGTCCGTCGTCTTGCTGATGACGATGACGTGCGGTGTCCGCTTGCGCAGCGCCGGCGCATAGGCGATGAGCAGGGCGATGGCCGCAATCAGGACGGCCACCAGCATGAGCCGCAGGATGCGTCTGCCGTGACGGGACAGCCAGGTATCGCTAGTCATGCTCACTTCTCCTTCAGGCCTCGATGAAAGGCAGGGTCAGGGTGATCCGGGTACGGAGGCCGTCCTCTGGCCGGCTGTCGTCCAGGATGCCGCCGGGCGGGGCCGATTCGATCGTGACGCCGTAGCCGGAGCCGAAGAACAGCCGGATGCGGTCGTCGACGTTGGCCAGGCCGAGGCCATGCGTCTCGTCCGCGCCGGGCGGCCCGGCGGGGGCGGCCGGTGCGGAGATGGCGGACCGTGCGGCCGGGAGCGCGGCGGCGCCAGGGGCTGCGGCGGACCCGGAAGCCGCAGCAGGCTCAGGGGCGATCGGTTCCGAGAGCGCGGCGGGCTTGGCTGGGGCGATCGGTTCCAGGGGCAGGGCGCCGGGGCTGAAGCCGACGCCGTTGTCGCTGACCTGGATGAGCAGCCGGTCACCGTCGCGGCGGGCGGCGATGACGATCAGGCCGGGGCAGCGCAGCTGGCGGATGCCGTGGTAGATCGCGTTTTCGACCAGCGGCTGGACGATGAGGCGGACGACCCGGGCCGAGCGGACGTCATCGGCGATCTCGAAGCGGTCATTGAGCTTGTCCTGGTAGCGCATTTTCTGGATCTTGAGGTAGTTGGCGGCGTACTCGATCTCAGTCTGCAGGCTGACCAGCTCGCTGGCGTTGCTGGTGCTGGCGCGCAGGAGCTTCGAGAGCGAGGAGGTCATCTCGATGACCTTGGCGCTGTCGCCGACGCTCGCCATCCAGATGATCGACTCGAGCGTGTTGTAGAGGAAGTGCGGCCGGATCTGCGCCTGCAGCGCCTGGATCTCGCTCTTGCGCTTCTGCTCCTCGATCAATAGGCCGTTCTCGACCAGCCGCTTGATGCGGGCGGTCATGGTGTTGAACCCATCGCCCAGCTCGGCGATCTCGTTGTTGACCTGGAGGTCTGCCTTGGCGTCGAAGTCGCCGCGCTCGAACTGCTGCATTGACGCCTTGAGGGCGAGGATCGGGTCGGAGAGGCGCCGGGCGGACTGGAACGAGATGAACAGCGCGATGAGGGCGAACAGCAGGCCGACGGCGATGTAGAAGCCGGCGAGGGTGGGCACGAACTGGTTGAGCCAGTTGGCGTTGAAGACGCTGACCAGGGTCCAGCCGGCGTTTTCGGCCCGGGCGCTGGTGTAGACCTTGTCGCCGTCGATCACCGAAACGGGGGTCGAGGATGCGGTGCTGCTGACCAGGTCGAAGCGTTCGCTCTTGAGTCCGCTGTAGATCAGACGCTGCTGCGGGTGGTAGACGAGGCGGCCGTCGGCGCCGATGATGAACACGTAGCCGTCCTCGGTGGCGCTGAGGCTGCTGCAGATGTCGGCGATCGACTGGTAGTTGAGGTCGATCAGCAGGACGCCGTGCAGGCGGCTGTCGACATAGAGCGCACGGCTCAGCGTGACGACCCAGCGGTACTCCCCGGCCACGAGGTTTTCGATGCGCGAGGAGGAGAGGACCGGCTGGCCCTTGGCGGCGATGGCGGATGTGTACCAGGCCGAGTCGCGGTAGTCCCAGTACGGGTTGACGCCGATGTGCTCGCGGCTGGCGATGAAGTCGCCGTCCTCCCGGAAGAGCATCAGGTTGACGAAGTCGGGACGGGTGCCGGCGATCGCGGCCAGCTCGGCCGCGGCGGCGCTCTTCGGCCCGGCGACTTCGCTGGCGAGATAGCTGCGGATGCCGGAGTCCTTGGCGAGGTAGTCGGACACGGCGGTCATGCCGCTGATGTAGTAGTCGATGCTGTTGTTGACCTGGCCGAGCAGCTGCTCGGTCGAGGTGCGAGCGTTCTGGCGCAGCAGGTTGGCGGTGACGGCATAGGTGACCGGCAGCAGGATGGCGAGGACGCCGACGATCGTGAACAGCGACGTGTAGAGAATGCTGTCGCGCAGGTGGCTGGCTCGCTTGCGCCGGCCGGCCGGCCTGGCGGCCGGCTTTGCGGCGGCGGCGGAGGAGGGCGTTGCGGCGGTTGGCTTTACAGCGGCTGGCTTTGCG
>CAYOHO010000089.1:0-7528 GCA_964403755.1 uncultured Oscillospiraceae bacterium | reverse complement strand
CCTTGGCCGCTGCCTGGATGTCGTCACGCTGGGCGGTCAGGAAGCCGCAGTGCTCGCTGACCTGCGCGTACTCCTCGATCGCAGCGACATTGACGCTGCCAAGGCCGCGCAGCTCGTTACGCAGCGCGGCCACCTCACGGGTCGTCTCATTGCGGTTCGGAATCGGCCGGCGGAAGCTTTCGGCCTGCTCTGCGGTCAGCTCGTATTCCTCCCAGAGCCGGTTCTTCGCCTCATCCAGCAGCGTCTCCGTCTTGCTGAGGCGTGCCTCAACCTTGCCAATTTCGGTCTGGAGAGCGGCGCTGCGGCTGGCCGACGCCTCCAGCTCGTCAAACAGCGCCGTGCGCTGGGCATCGACCCGCTCCTTGCGCGCCGTCAGTTCGCTTCCAGTCTGGCTCGACCGCTGCCCGGCCGCCTCGAGTTCGCGTGTCTGCACGCGCATCTGCTCGATAGCCAGCTCCAGGGTTCCAATCTCGGCCTGCAGTCGGGCCCGGTCGGCCTCACGCCGCTGGCGCCGCTGCCGGCTGGCCTGCCGCTCGCTCTCGATGCGAACCGTCACTTCCACGGCTGCCTGCAGGGATTCCTCCATGGAATGGTAGGACACCTTGAGGTCGGAGACGGTCTCGCGCAGCTCGTCGCGCCGCTCGCGGTCCTCGCGGCTGCTGCTTTCCGTCTGGCCGATCTGCTCGCGCAGGGTCACGATACGCGCTTCCATCGCGGCGATTGCCTGTTCAGCCGCTTCAGCCTCGGCGGCCACCCCGCGCTTCTGCGTCTCCAGCTGATTCATGTCAGCCTGAAGCATCTGGCGGCGGGAATCGATGCGGCCCTTCTCGGCGGTCACTGATTCCAGGGCGGCCTCCGCCTGCAGCCGTTCGCGGTCGACGGCCGTTGTCTCGCGGTCAAGGCTGACAAGACTGCGGGCCGACTCGGCGGCCTTTTCCTCATCCAGCTTCAGCTGGGCGCGCCGTTCTTCCAGACCTTGCAGCAGACTGGCAATCTGGCCGGACAGCTGCTCGATCTCGCGGGCCCGGCTGAGCATGCCGCTGCCGGCCTGACGGTTATAGCCACCGGTCATGGAACCGCCGGGGTTGATCACGTCACCCTCGAGCGTCACGATGCGGCAGCTGAAGCGTGTCTGACGCGCCATTGCATTGGCGGCATCGAGCGTGTCGGCGATAACAACCCGGCCAAGCAGCGAGGAGATGATCGGCTTCAGGTCGCTGTCGCAGCGGACCAGGTCGGCAGCCACGGCGACGAAGCCCTTCTGGCGGCTGACGGTCTGGAGGATGTCGGATTCCAGGCTGCGGCCGCGGATATTCGAGATCGGCAGGAAGGTGGCGCGGCCAAACCGGTTCTCCTTGAGATAGCCGATCAGGCGCGAGGCCGTCTGCTCATCGCGGGTGACGATGTTCTGGAGCGCCGGGCCCAGCGCGATCTCGACCGCCAGCTCGTAGGCCTGGTCGACGCGGATGAGGTCGGCCAGCGTGCCTCGGATGCCATCGGCAAAGGCGCTGGCGCGGCCGGCCTCCTGCATGATGCGGCGGACCGGTTCCATATAGCCTTCATGGCTGCGCTCCAGGTCCTGCAGCGTCTTGTGACGGTACTGGCTGTTGTGCAGCGCCTGTTCGTCGGCAGTGATCCGCTGCGTCAGCTGCGTGACACTCTGCTGCTCCCCGGCCAGCTGGCGGCGCAGGCGCGTGCCGGTTTCGGCAAGCCCGGCCAGCTTCTGGCGGATGCCGGAAAGCGCCGCATCAGCCTCTTCATGCTGCAGCCGGTTGCGGTCCGTGTCACTGACCAGCGAGGCCAGCTCGAGGCGCAGGGATTTCTGGCGCGACTCCAGGAGCTGGCCCTGGCCGCGGATCTGCTGAACCTGCCCGCGCTGGTCGTACAACTTGTCCTGAAGCGTCTCAAGCTCGGCCTTCTGCGCTTCCAGCAGCTTTTCCTGCTGGTCAAGGGTGGCGAGGACGGATGCCATCTCCTCCTCGGCCGCCGTGAGGCGGATGCGGTACTGGGCGGCCTGCGCCTTCAGCCGGTCTGCCTTCTTCTGCTTGTCGGCAAGCTCGGCTTCCAGTGACTCGACCTGACGGTCCAGCTCTGTCTGCTCGGTCTCGCTCTCGCTGATCTGCCGTCGCAGCTGCTCGATCCGGTCCTGGTCACGCATGATCAGGCCTTCCGCGGCCGACAGCTCCTGGCTGAGGCTGAGGAAACGGGCGCGCTGGGCCTCGAGCGCCTGCTCGAGCGACTGGACTTCCTCCTGCAGGCTGGCATTGCGGTCGCGCAAGTTCTCCAGCTTGTAGTTCTCGTCGCGCAGGTCCTCGGTGACCTGGAACTTCTCCTCGTCCTGTTCGCGCCGCTTCTGCTCATGCTGGTCGATGGTGTCGAGCAGCAGGGCGATCTCACGGTCCTTGAGCTGATCGCGAAGCGACAAGTAGCGCCGGGCGACTGTGGCCTGGCCCTCGAGCGGCTCGAGACGCGACGTCAGCTCGTCGATGACGTCGTTGATGCGCAGCAGGTTCAGCTCGGTGTTGGCCAGCTTGCGTTCCGCCTCTTCCTTGCGGGTCTTGAACTTGACGATGCCGGACGCCTCTTCAAAGACACGGCGCCGATCCTCGGAACGATTGCTGAGGATGTCATCGATGCGGCCCTGACCGACGATCGAATAGCCGTCACGGCCCAGGCCCGTGTCCATGAACAGAGTGGTGATGTCCTTGAGCCGGCAGGCAGTCTTGTTGAGGAAATACTCGCTCTCGCCAGAGCGGTAGAGACGGCGTGTGACCGCCAGTTCGGCATACTCAATCGGAAGCTTGCCATCCTGGTTGTCGATGACCATGCTGACTTCGGCATAGCTCATCGCCCGGCGCGACTGCGTGCCGGTGAAAATGACATCCTCCATGCGCGAGCCGCGCAGTGTGCGCACGCTCTGCTCACCCAGGACCCAGCGGATGGCGTCGGTGACATTCGACTTGCCGCTGCCGTTGGGGCCGATGATGGCGGTGACGCCAGGATGGAACTCGATGACGGTACGCTCCGGAAAGGACTTGAAGCCCTGGATTTCGAGCGATTTCAGGTGCATGAACGAACCCCCGTGGTGCAGATCCAGAGTATTATAGCATAACCGACGGGGGCTGTGCCGCTCAGAGGGCCGATGATGCGCCGCCAGATGAACCTGAGACGGAACCGTTGGCCGAACTGGCGGCCGCAGCCTTGGCCGGTCCGGCGGCCGCATTGCCGCTGTTCAGGACCTGCAGCGCCTCACGGGCCGCATGCTGCTCTGCTTCCTTCTTGCTGCTGCCAATGCCCTCGCCCAACGGATGCTCGTCAAGCAGTGCACAGGCAGTGAAGGTGCGTTCATGCACCGGTCCCTCTTCGCGGATGATCGCGAAGCGCAGGGTGCTGCTGGGCAGGCTGCCCTGGACCAGCTCGATCAGGCGGCTCTTGTAGTCATAGACGAGCCGGCCCGAGAGAGCCCGCTTCAGCTCTTCGGCCAGCAGGGTGCAGACGATGCCATCCGCCATGGAAAGGCCGCCGTCCTGGAAGGCAGCGCCAATGATCGCCTCGACGGCATTGGAGAGATTGGAGGCCTTGTCGCGCCCGCCGGTGGACTCTTCGCCCCTGCCGAGCCGCAGGTAGTCGCCGAGGCCGATCGAACGGGCCGCTTTCGCCAGCGTCGGCTCGCAGACGACGAGCGCGCGGGCCTTGGTCATGACGCCCTCAGCCAGCCGCGCCGACTCGAGATAGAGCCGGTGGCTGATGATCAGGTCGAGCACGGCATCACCAAGAAATTCCAGCCGCTCATTGTCAATAATGTCCGGCTGGCGCTGCTCATAGGCATATGTGGAATGGGTGACAGCCTCAAGCAGCAGCTGTGGATTGCTGAAGCGGTAGCCCAGGGATTCCTCGAGTCTGGTGAGGTCGGTCTGTCCGGCCGGATTGCGGTTTTCGGTCATGCTGTCGCAGCGTCTCCTTCCCGGCTCGCCGGCCACAGGGGCTGGCTAGAAACTGACTTGGAACTGTCTGGATTATGGCGTGGTTTGGAACAGGTTCCGGAACGGTGATTCCAGAACAGCCATCTCCGGAAAACAGTCCCGGAAAAGAAAAAAAGCACTTTGCGGTGCTTCTTTCGGGGCTTTTCTGGAAGGCTTACTGGTTGTTCTTGATGAACTCGACAGCGTCGCCGACGGTCTTGATGCGCTCGGCTTCCTCATCGGGAATCGAGATGTTGAATTCCTGCTCCATGGCCATGACCAGTTCGACGATATCGAGCGAATCGGCTTTCAGGTCATCAATGAAGTTGGACTCCATGGAAATGAGATCCTCATCGACACCAAGCTGGTCGACGAGAATTTTCTGTACTGCTTCAAAAATCTGATCGTTGGACATTTAGAAACCTCCTCATATGGTCAACAATTGATTGGTTGATTAATCTGCAAACCGGGGTTCCCGGTCAACATAACCTATTTTTATTTGATAATCAAGAGAATGTCAAGCGAATGGCAGATCATTTTGCCTCGCGCAGGAATTCGAGGTTCTTCATGACATAGTCCCAGCCGGAAGCGAGCGTCATGACAACCGCGGCGAACAGCAGGACGTCGCCCATGCGCAGGACCCAGGCGGCGCTGAGCAGACCGGACAGCAGCGAAATGAACGGCTTCTCAAGCATCAGGAATGTGATGGCAATCAGCTGCAGCACGGTCTTCAGCTTGCCGAGCGCACTGGCGGCGATGACCTTGCCATGGTCGGACGCGATCAGACGGATGGCGGTGACGACAAACTCGCGGATGATGATGATGATCGCGACGACTGCGTGGATGCGCTGCTGCTGCACCAGGACGGTGAGCACCGATATGACCAGCAGCTTGTCGGCTATCGGATCGAGAAACTTGCCGAGATTCGTGACGAGACCGCGGCTGCGGGCAATGCGCCCGTCCAGCAGATCGGTCAGCGACGCGACGACAAACAGCAGGGACGCCACATATTGGCCGTATCCGGCGATGAAGCTGTTCCAGGCGCTGAAGGCCGGGCCGGCGAACGGTATCGGCATCATGAAGAGCAGGATGAACGGGACAAGGATGATTCGGACCAGGGTGAGCTTGTTGGGCAGGTTCACAGGACAGTCTCTCCAGTCAGTTCGTATTCGTTGGCGGCAAGAATGCGTACCGGGTAGATCTCGCCCGTCCGGACCGAGGCGTCTGTGGCGGCGACCAGGATGACCGGGTCGACTTCCGGCGCTTCGGCATAGCTTCTGCCCCTGTAGAATATACCATCTTCATCGACTTGTTCAAGCAGAACCGGGACGATGGTGCCAATGCGGGCCTCGTTGACGGTGCGGGTGATTTCCTGCTGCAGGGTCATGATCCGTGCCTCGCGCCGCACGGCGACGTCGCTGCGCACGCGGGGGTGCATCTGCTCAGCCGGGGTTCCCTCCTCGGGCGAGAAGATGAAGCAGCCAAGGCGTTCAAAGCGCATGTCGCGGACGAACGCCAGCAGTTCGCCGAACGCGTGCGCCGTTTCGCCGGGGAAGCCGACCATCACGGTGGTGCGCAGGACCAGGTCCGGCATGGCGGCGCGCAGACGGGCAATGGTCTGGCGCAGGCTGGCCTGGGTGTCGCGTCGGTTCATGCGCCTCAGGATCATGTCGGAGGCGTGCTGGATCGGCAGGTCGAGGTAGTGAAGGATCTTCGGCTCGCCGGCCAGGCATTCGACCAGTTCATCGGTGATGCCGTCGGCATAGACATAGAGGACGCGGATCGTGCGCACCTCGGGCAGCGCCGCGATGGCGCGCAGCAGGCGCGGCAGATCACGCCTGCCATAGAGGTCGATCCCGTAGCGGGTCGTGTCCTGGGCAATCAGGATCAGTTCGCGGTAGCCCTGGCCGGACAGCGCCCGCGCCTCCTCGACCAGGTCTTCCAGCGGGCGCGAGATGAAGGGGCCGCGAATGCCCGGAATGGCGCAGTACGTGCAGCAGTTGGAACAGCCCTCGGCGATCTTGATATAGGCGTGGCCGACGGTCGAGGGCTTCCGGCGGGTGCTCAGATGCTGCAGCCGGGCATCGACGGCGGCGGCATGGTGCGCTGCTGCGTCCGGCTGGCTTTCCGCAGCGCCCGGCTGGCTTGCCGCAGCGTCCGGCTGGCTTGCCGGGTCTGAGGTTGTGTTCTGGATAGCCTTTGCGTCGGCTTCGCCATAGAGACGCTCGACGGTAGCCGCAATGTCCTTGTATTCCGAGACACCAAGCACGGCATCAACTTCCGGCATCTGGGCCTTGATCTCGGCACGGTAGCGCTGGGCCAGGCAGCCGGTGACGATGAGGTAATCGGCCCGGCCCTGGGGCGCCTTGAAGGCAGCCATGTCGAGGATGGTGCCAATGGCTTCCTGCTTGGCGGATTCGATGAAGCCGCAGGTATTGACGATGACGACCTCAGCTTCGGCCGGGTCGGAGATGATCTGGTGTCCGGCATCGCTGAGCTGCTGGCTCATGCACTCGGCATCGACCATGTTCTTGGCGCAGCCGAGCGAGATCAGTGCGATGTTTCGAATCGTGGGTCTGGACATGGATTCCTGCCTTTTCTGGTGGGCGCCGCCGCGGCATTCACGGAGGCGGACAAGGGATCAACAAAAATGCCGGCCGCCATGGCACATGACGGTCGGCATTTCATGTTAACAGATGAAGGGGCTGAATGCAAAGCAAACGTGCAGTTTACGCTTTCACTCTTGGCCGGACGCCCGGCAGCGCTTGGCCAGACGCCCCGTCACTTTTAGCCTTGCGCTCAGTCGTCCGCTTGCGCGAGCCCGGCGCCATCCTCCGGATCGGCGCCCGCTTCTGCCAGCACCGTCGAGATCGCCTTGCCGATGATCGTCACAGCGTAGCCGCGTGACTGCATAAAGCGGCCGATCCTGGCGACGAGGCGACGCTTCGCCTCACGGTCCAGGTCTGAAAAAGCCTGCAGGTCGCGGGTGAAGCGACCCCGGACCAGTTCGACGGCGCTCACCTCATCCGGAACCATGTCCTCGGCGACGGCATCGATCACGTCCGCGGATACCCCCTGCCGCAGCAGGCGACTGCGCAGCGCGGCCTGCGATTCAGCCTTTCCGGCTGTCCGGTCGCGTATGATTCGGCGGGCCGGCCGGTGGTCGTCAAGATAGCCTTCTTCGAGGAGCCCGATGATCACTTCATCAATGAGGTCGTCAGGATAGGATTCGCGCTGCAGGAAGCCGCGGACGGCACCGGTGCTCCTGGCGGCGATGCCGATATGGCGGATCGCCGCTGACCGGGCCGCGCGGAGCTGCTGCCCACGCTCGGCCTCGGCCGGGTCCTGGGGGTTAGAGATCGAGTCCCAGGATATCTTCTTCACGTTCATCCTCCTCGGCACCGGCTTCGGTGATCGGGGCGGCGGCGCCGGACAGGAGGGTCCGGATCTTCAGCTCGATTTCGTCGCGGACCGACGGATTGGCCTTGAGGTACAGCCGGGCATTGTCACGGCCCTGGCCGATGCGCTGGCCGTTGTACGAGAACCAGGCACCGCTCTTGTCGATG
>CAYOHO010000088.1:0-7554 GCA_964403755.1 uncultured Oscillospiraceae bacterium | reverse complement strand
CCCTGACTGACCGGAAGACTGGATAGGAGGTCCCATGGAAACACTGCAACTGCTCTTCGACGGCGTGCTCGTCTCGCTCAGCCCATACAATATCCTGGCCTGCGTCGTCGGCGGCGTCATCGGCCTGATCGTCGGCGCGATGCCCGGCATCGGCTCCCTGGCCGGCGTCTCGCTGCTGCTGCCGCTCACCTTCAAGATGAACCCCACGTCCGCCATCATCATGCTGGCTGCGCTCTATTACTCGAACATGTATGGCGGCTCCTTCAGCGCCATCCTGATCAATATCCCGGGCGATTCGCCGGCGATCATGACCGCGCTCGACGGCTTCCCGCTCGCCCGCAGCGGCAAGGCCGGCAAGGCGCTCTTCGCCTCCAACCTCTCCAGCTGGATCGGCGGCTTCATCGGCATCCTGATCCTGACCCTCGTCGGCCCCCTCGCGGCCCGCTGGGGCCTCAAGTTCGGCCCCCCCGGCCTGGCCTGGCTGATCCTGCTGGCCCTGACCTCAATCGGCTGGGTGCTCGGCGAAAGCCCCGCCAATGGCCTGCTGGCCACCGCCATCGGCATCATGATCGCCACCGTCGGCGTCGATGCCGCGCTCGGCCAGCCGCGTTTTAGCTTCAACAACGTCAACCTGTTCAGCGGCATCAACATGATCCCGATCGTCATCGGCATGTTCGGCTTCGGCCAGGTCATCGAGATGGTCGTCGACCGGGCCGCCTATGCCAAGATCGAAACCACCCACATCACGATCAAGGAAAGCATGCTCAACAAGGAAGAGGTCAAGGCGATCATGCCCGCCTCCATCCGTCAGGGCGTGTTCGGCACCTTCATCGGCTGCCTGCCGGGCGCCGGTGCCACGATGGCCGCCTTTCTCTCCTACATCATGGAGAAGCGGATCAACAAGAACCGGGCCAACATGGGCAAGGGCGCCCTGGAAGGCGTCGCCGCGGCCGAGTCCTCCAACAACGGCGCCGCGATCGGCGCGTTCGCACCGCTGCTCTCGCTCGGCATCCCCGGCTCCGGCACGACAGCCGTCCTGCTCGGCGGCCTGATGATGTGGGGCCTGCAGCCCGGCCCGCTGCTGTTTGCCACCCAGAAGGAATTTGTCTGGGGCCTGATCGGCTCGATGTATATCGGCAACGTGATCTGCCTGCTGATCTCGATCGCCTGCATCCCGATCCTGATGAACGTTATCAAGATCCCGAGCGGCTACATGATTCCCTCGATCACCGCCGTCTGCATCTTCGGCACCTTCGCCACCAACAACAACATGTTCGATGTCTGGCTCATGCTCGGCTTCGGTGTCTTCTCCTATCTGCTGAAGCTGGCGAAGATCCCGATGGCGCCGCTGCTGCTCTCCTTCGTCCTGACCCGGATGCTTGAGATGTACATCCGCCAATCCTTCGACATGGGTGCCGGCAGCCTCGGCATCTTCTTCCGCTCCACGATCTCGTTTGTCCTGATCGGCCTCATCCTGCTGTTCACGCTCGCACCCGTTGTCATCAACTTCCTCAAGAAGAAGAATGCAATCAAGGGTGACGTCCTCGACGCCGGCTGAGAGAAAGGAACCATCATGGATCATCTGCAAGCCTCAACTGACCGAACCGAATCCGGGACGGCCAGCCTGCCCATCATTGCCATCCCCCTGGGCGATGCAGCCGGCATCGGACCTGAGCTCGTCGCCCGGCTGGCGGCCAGCGGCTTCCTGACGGAAGCGGGCGCCCTCCCGCTCCTGGTCGGCGACCAGAGCGTGCTGGAAGCCGGCATGCGCGTCGCCGGTGTCCGCTTCCCTTATGCGGTCGCCACGACACCCGAGGCAGCCCTGGCTTCCCTGGCAGCCGATGGCCTCGTCCTGCTCCATACCGCCAGCCTCGACGCGGCAACGGTTGCCATGGGCCAGGTGTCGCCTGTCCTGGGCCACGAGGAGGCGGAAAACCTCCTGCGCTGCTGCGACCTGTGCCAGCGCGGCCTGATCGATGGCTTCTGCTTCGCACCGCTGAACAAGGCCGCAATGCGCCTCGGCGGTTTCGGGTACGAGAGCGAACACGAGCTCTTCGCCGAGCGCTTCGGCATCCATGGCCCGCACGGTGAAATGAATGTGCTCGACGGCCTGTGGACCTCGCGTGTGACCAGCCATATCCCGCTCAAGGCTGTCAGCGACAACCTGACCGTCGAAAAGGTGCTGAGTGCGATCGAGCTGGCCTACACGACCCTGTACCGGGCCGGGTACGATGACCCGCGCATCGCCATCACGGCAATCAATCCGCACGGCGGCGACAGCGGCACCTGCGGACGTGAGGAGATCGACATCCTGGCGCCGGCGATCGAGCGCGCCAGCCAAGCCGGCCATTCGGTGGCCGGCCCCTTCCCCGCCGACACGCTGTTCATCCGGGCCTTCCAGGGCGCCTTTGACGCCGTTGTCACCATGTTCCATGACCAGGGCCAGATCGCCCTCAAGCTGCGCGGCTTCGAGCGCGGCGTGACGGTGGCCGCCGGCCTGCCCTATGCCATCACCACCCCGGCCCATGGCACGGCCTACGACATTGCCGGCCGCGGCATCGCCCGGACTGGCGCCTTCGAGGAAGCCTACCGGATCGCGATCCGGATTGCCGGACGCGACCGTCTCCTGGCCAGCCGCCAGGCGGCTGGAACCGCCGGCCACTGACGGAAGCCCGAAAAACCGGCAAACGTCGGCCACTGACGGACGCCGGAAAAAGCCGGCCGATGCCGGCGTTTCCAGACAGCTGAAAAGGCCGGGTCCCGAACGCAGCATCGTCTGCTGACTGCCGGGATCCGGCCTTTCTTCATGGTCCATCTGCCGGCCGCTTCAGGCGCGGCGCTAGAGACGCGGCGCTTCAGGCGCATCGAGGCGGGATCAGGCACGGCGGCGATCGCCCGGACGCCGCAGCCGGCGCGTCAGGCGCGGCGCTGGCTCGCCGTCTCGATGCCGAGTTCGGTCCGGTACTTGGCGACCGTTCGCCGGGCTACGGTCATCCCGCGGGCCGCCAGGGTGTCGGCAATCGTCTGGTCACTGAGCGGGGACCGGCGGTTCTCGGCACCGATCAGACGCTGGATCTCGGCCTTGATCAGGGCGTCGGACTCGCCGCTGCGCAGGCGTGACGGAAACAGGTCGCGGAATGGATAGACCTTGCGGCCAAAAAGGTAGTGGCGGTCGCTGATGGCACGGCTGACGGTCGAGATGGCCAGGTCAAGCTCTGTGGCGATGGTTTCGAGGGTCAGCGGGACCGGCGGTGTTCCCGCCAGGAAATGCGCCGCCTGCTGCCGGATGATGGCCGTCGCAACCTGAAGGAGCGTGCGGCGACGCTGGTCGAGGCAGTGCACCAGCCAGGTGGCACGGGCCATGGCATCATGGATAAAGCGGCCGGCTTCCTCATCGTCGCCGGCCAGCCCGGTCAGGGAATCGTCGATCTGGAGCGGCGGCAGCTCATTGCACAGCTGGACAGTCGCCTGTCCAGCCGCCACGACAACTTCCACCTCCGGCAGGATCCAGCGGCTGTGCGCCTCCCCATAGCCCTCGCCGGGATAGAGGCGCAGGCTCCGGATCAGCCGGATCGCGTCGCGGACCCGGCCTTCGTCAAAGCCGGTCTGGCGGGCGATGAGATCGATCCGCTCGTGGGCGACATCTTCCAGAAAATCCTGGACGATCCGAATCGCACAGGCGTCCGGTTCCGGCTGGACGGCCAGCTGGAGAAGCAGGCATTCGCGAATGTCGGCAGCGCCGACGCCGGCTGGCTCAAAGCCGCGGATGGCGGCAAGGACACGGTCCACCGCCGCCGGATCAGCCAGGAACTGACTGGCTATGTCGGCCGGGGATTCCATGAGGTATCCCCGCTCGTCGATGCAGTCGATGATGTATTCGCCAATCACCTGGTCGGCGGCCGGCAGGCTGGAGACATGAAGCTGGAAGCGCAGGTCATCGCGCAGGCTCGGAGCCTCCGCCCGGGTCAGGTTCTCGAGCAGGCCGATGCCGCTGACCTGTGGCGTCCAGGCGGACGGAAAGGCCAGCAGGGGGTTGCGCTCGACCTCGGCGGCCACAAGCTCATGGAGTTCGGCTATATTGAGGGCAAGCACCTGGATCGACTGCAGCATCTGGGGTGACAGGACCAGCTGCTGCGAAAGCCGCTCGTTCAGGTTCAGCGATACGTCCAAGGAGGGCCTCCGGGTTCTGCCGGTGCGGCAAGTTGACGCGCAGCGGCAGCGGCATGCGGCGGGAGGATGGTGACTTGTCTTCCTAGGATAGCCGATTTTACCGTCCGGCACAATTGTGCCGGACGCTGCCTGCCGAAGAACCGGGCCGCCCCGTCCGGGCACTGCCCACTCCCCGCCTGGCCAGGTTTCCGCTATACTGAAGGCACGCGCGTGCCGGCACCGGAGGATTTGCATGACCAGGATCGCCTACATCATCCCCTATCTCAGCAACAAGGACCAGATCGACCGGACGCTGGCCGGCATGTCGATACCCGAGAATGTGCATTTCGAGCTGTTCGAGGCCACCGAGATCGACCGGGACGCCACCCGCGACTGGGACTGCGACATCATCATCGCCCGCGGCATGACCTGTGACGCACTGCGGCGACACGCCCGCAACGTGCAGGTGATCGAGATTGCGGTAACAGGCTATGACCTTGTCAAGGCCGTGCAGAAGACACTGGCGGCGATTCCCGCCCAGCGCATCGCCATCGTCCTGACGCACAACATCTTTGTCGATGTCGAGTTCTTCGCGAAGGTCTTCAGCATCCGTTTCGACTTCTTCAAGATCGCCAGCGAGCAGGATGCCGTTGAGGCCGTCAAGGTCATCAAGGCGGCCGGCTGCTACGACGCCGTTGTCGGCGGCGGCACGGTGACGCGCAAGGCCGCAGCCGAGGGGCTGCGCGGATTCGTCGTCGAGAGTGGCGACGAATCGGTCCGCAACGCCATCAACGAGGCTATGGCCGCCATCTACGCCAGCCGGGCCGAAAAGCGCCGCAACGAGCTGATCAGCACCATGATCGAGTCGATCGGCGATGGCATGGTTGCCATCGACCAGAACCGGCGCATCCTGTTCATGAATGAAGTCTGCCGGCGCATGCTCGACATTGCCGGAATCAATGTCCAGGGCCGACGCATCGAGGACTTTCTGGGCGAGGACAGCCTGCCCGAACTGCTCCCCGGCCATGCCGACGGCAGCGGCAGCAATGGCAGCAATGGCGGCAGCGGCGGCCGCCCGGACGGAAGCGGCCGTCTGTCCGGAGATTCGGTGATCCGCAAGCTGGGCAGCCGCATGACGGTCATCAAGTCGCTGCCGATCAGCGTCGAAGGCATTGCCGAGGGCGCCATCCTGACGCTGCAGTCGGTCGACCGCCTGCAGAAGGCGGAAATCGACATCCGCCAGAAGCTCAGCCAGAAGGGTCTGATCGCCAAGTACCGTTTCGAGCAGATCGTCGGCGCCAGCCAGGCGCTGCGCAAGGCGGTGGAGTCAGCCAAGCGCTATGCCCGCACCGATCACGATATCCTGATCATCGGCGAGACCGGGACCGGGAAGGAGCTGTTTGCCCAGAGCATCCACAATTTCAGCAGCCGCCGTGAACAGCCATTTGTCGCCCTGAACTGCGCCACCGTCTCGGAAAGCCTGATCGAGAGCGAACTGTTCGGCTATGTCGAGGGCGCCTTCACCGGTGCCGTCAAAGGCGGCAAGATCGGACTTTTCGAGCTGGCCCACCGGGGTACGCTGTTCCTCGACGAGATCGCCGAACTGCCGCTCGCCCTCCAGGCCAAGCTGCTGCGCGTCCTGCAGGAGAAGGAGATCCGCAAGCTGGGCGACGACAAGATCATCCCGATCGATGTGCGCATCGTTGCCGCCACAAATGTCAGCCTGCGCCGCCTCGCGGCCGCCGGCGCCTTCCGCGAGGACCTGCTCTACCGGCTCGATATCCTCAGCCTCTGCCTGCCGCCGCTGCGCCAGCGCCGCGAGGACATCGCCGACCTGGTCGCACGCTTCACCGAGGCCTACAACCGCGAAGGCCGCGAACGCGGAACGATCGTTGTCGAGCCGGACGCCATCGAGGCGCTCAAGGCCCATGACTGGAAAGGCAATGTGCGTGAGCTGCGCAACATCTGCGACCGGCTTTATGTCCTCAACAGCACCGGCATCATCACCCGTCAGGATGTGCTCGAAGCCCTGCACGCGGAACTGGAGGAGCCAGGCTTATCCCGCGGCGTACGGCTGCGGCTGGACCAGGCGGACCGTGCGTCGGCCCGCCTGCCGGCCGAAGAGCCCGCCCGCATCGGCCCGGCCGAAGACGGCATCGACCGCCGCCTGCATGATCTGCTGCAGGACCGCAGCCTGTCCCGGGAAGAGATCGCCCGGATGCTCGGCATCAGCCGGACCACGCTCTGGCGCCGGCTCAGGGATCTGCAGGCCTGACGCAGCTCAACAGACCCGACTGCACAACTGGAACAAGGCGCCGTCCGTCAGCCTGGCTGCTGACAGTCGGCGCCTTTTCAGTCATCATGCCCGGGGGTTCTGTCCCGGTTGTTCGGCCGATGCCGGAATTGCCCGCGGGTGTGAACCGGCGCGAATGGGTCAGACCTGGAGCAGGCGGCGTCGGAGCGCGGCCAGGGCAGCCGCAAGCAGGATCGCGGCCGCGCCCTGAAGCGTTCCTGCCGATGCCCCGGCTTCGCCGGTCACCGGCACCGGAACCGGCACCAGCGTATATTCGACCAGCGTGATCGGCTCGTCCGTGAAGGTCACGATCTGCTGGATCGGCTCATAACCGGGCCTGGTGATCTTCAGCGTCACGGGCTCGCCGGCCGGCAGGCCCGTGAGGTCGAACTGGCCCTGCTCGTCGGCCGTGGTCTCGAGGAGCACCTGCCCCCGGGCATCGAGGACGACGATGATGGCGCTGCCAAGGACCTGGCCGCCGCTGTCGCGGAGCACGCCGCTGATGACACGCGGCTTGACGGTGACCGTGACCGTGATGTCGGTGCTGCCGCCCTTGCCGTCGCTGACGTGGACGACAAAGCTGTCGCTGCCCAGGCAGCCGGGAGCCGGCGTGTATTTCCAGGTCCCATCGGCATTTTTCACGGCCGTGCCATGCGCCGGGCCGCTGCCGTCCTTGAGCGAATAGGCGAGCGTATCCCCGTCGGCATCGGTCGCGGCAACCGTGATGTCTACCGGCTTGTCCAGATGCGTCGTGGCACTGACCGGGCTGCCGGACGGCGGGGCATTCACACTGACGGTGACGACGATGTCGACGGTTCCGCCCCGCCCGTCACTGGCGGTGACGGTGAACGTGTCGGTTCCATAGTAGCCGGTCGCGGGCGTGTATTTCCAGGAGCCGTCCGGATTCTTCACGACCGTGCCATGAGCCGGTCCGGCACCAGCCTTGAGCGCATAGGTGAGGGTGTCGCCATCAACATCGGCGGCGGTCACGGTGACACTGACCGCTGTGCCCAACTGGGTGGCCGTGTTTACCGGACTCCCCGTCGGCGCGTGGTTGAGCGGGACCTCGGCGGTGATCATGCCGAGGTCTGCGAACAAGGCCGAACTGTCCA
>CAYOHO010000087.1:0-7556 GCA_964403755.1 uncultured Oscillospiraceae bacterium | reverse complement strand
TTCCTGTCCTAGCCCCTTCCTGACCTGATTTTCACGGAGTTCGGAGAAGGACCAGAATTTGCGCGACGTTGGCGTCCGGCAGTCTATGTGGTATAATGAGGCGTTTATTTGTTGTCCTTTGGAGGATGCCCAGCCGGAATACCGGGCTTTCAGGCCGCCTGCCCCCGGACCATGGCCCGAAGCCGACCCTGACGTGACTGGACGCCGTCCTCGTCTATCGCCTTTTTCGGTCAAGTGCACCACCGGACTTTGGCATCCGCGCATTCTCCTCCGACGAGCGGCGAACCGCCCTCGTCTGCGATCCGTTCAGCAGCCTGACCTGCGCCTTCGTCGCCATCCGCGCACCCGGGCTTGATAGACAAAATGTCCCGGCGACAAATCATTGCCTATAGGAGGTTGTCATTTGACACCAGAAATCGAATCTACCAATCCATCGGCGCCGCGCAAGCCGCGCCGCCGGCGCAAGAAGCCCCAGGCGCTCCGTGAGGGCGCCACCCTCACCGCCATGGAGGCCGAGGGAACCGACATCGCCCATGAAGCCGCCGGACAGCCAGCAACTCCCGCTGCCGATGCCGGAGCCCAGCTGCCGGACCGTCAAAATGCCGACGCGACCGGCGAGCGCAGCCAGGCTCCGAAGCGGAAGCGCCGCAAGGGCACCCAGGCAGCCGGGCAGGGACAGCCTGGACAGGGCGGCCAACAAGGACAGAGCGGCCAGGCCGCCCCGAATCCTCAAGGCAAGCCGAACGTCCAGGGCAAGCCGGCCACACAGGGCAAGCCGAATATCCAGGGCAAGCCAGGCACCCAGGCAGCCGGGCAGGGACAGCCGGCCCAGCCGAACCAGAAGGGCCAGGCCCAGGCCCAGGCTGGACAGCGAAAGAAGAAGCAGGGCCAGCCCGGCCAGAATGCGCCGGTCAGCCAGCCGGGTCAGGGCCAGCCAGCCCAGCCGGCACGGAAGGGGCAAGCTCAGGCCCAGGCCTTCGAGCCGCAGGCCCGCGGCTCAAAGGAGCCGACGCTGCGCGTCATCCCGCTCGGCGGCATGCGCGAGATCGGCAAGAACATGACTGCCCTCGAGTATGGCCAGGACATGATCATTGTCGACTGCGGCATTGCCTTCCCCGATGAGGATATGCCCGGCGTCGACGTCGTCATCCCGGATTTCGCCTATGTGCGCGAGAACATCGCCAAGCTGCGCGGTGTCTTCCTGACCCACGGCCATGAGGACCACATCGGCGCACTGCCCTGGCTCTGCAAGGAGATCCAGGCGCCCGTCTACGGCAACCACCTGACCCTGGCGCTGGTGCGCCAGAAGCTCGAGGACCGCGGCACCGGCGTCAAGGGCGTCAAGCTGATCGAGGTCAGCGACGGCGACCGGCAGAAGGCCGGCGTCTTCGACGTCGAGTTCATCCACACCAACCACAGCATCGCCGATGCCAACGCCCTCGCCATCCGCACCCCGGCTGGCATCGTGTTCCATTCCGGCGACTTCAAGATCGACTACACGCCGATCAACGGCACCCCGATCGACCTCAAGCGGATCGCCGAAATCGGCGCCGAGGGTGTCCTGCTGTTCATCTGCGAGAGCACCAACATCGAGCGCCCGGGCCATACCTCCTCGGAGAGCAAGGTCGGCGAGACGCTGATCAACCTGTTTGACGACGCAGCCGGCCGCATCTTCGTGACGACCTTCTCGTCGAACGTGTTCCGCATCCAGCAGATCATCACGGCAGCCGAGCACTACAACCGCAAGGTGGCGCTGATCGGGCGCAGCATGCTCAACTACTTCAGCGCCGCCGACACGCTCGGCTACCTTAAATACAAGCCCGACACGCTGGTCGAGCTGCGTGACGTCGACCGCTACGCGGCCAACGAGATCGTGTTCATCACGACCGGCAGCCAGGGCGAGCCGATGTCGGCGCTGACCCGCATGGCTTTCGCCGAGCACCGCCAAGTTGAGATCCTGCCCGGCGATACCGTGATCCTCTCGTCCAGCGCCATCCCGGGCAACGAGAAGCCGATCTACCGCGTCATCAATGAGCTCTACAAGCGCGGCGCCCGCGTCATCTACGAGTCCCTGTCGGAGATCCACGTCTCCGGCCACGCCTACCAGGAGGAGCTCAAGATCATGCACACGCTGCTGCGGCCGCGCTACTTCGTGCCGGCCCACGGCGAGTACCGCCACCTCTTCCGTCACGCCGAGCTGGCCAACAGCCTTGGCCAGCGCAAGGACCACATCTTCCTGCTCGACAACGGCGACGTCTTCGAGTACAGCCCGCAGAAGGACACGGCCATGATCAGCGGCTTCGTCCAGACGGCCGGCGTGCTGATCGACGGTTCCGGCATCGGCGACATCGACGAGATGGTGCTGCGCGATCGTCTGCTCCTGGCCGACGACGGCGTCGTTGCGGTTTCCGTGGCCATCGGCCGCGAGAACGGCGAGCTGGTCGGCGAGCCGATCATCCAGGCCCGCGGCTTCATCTACGAGATCGAGAACCGCCGGATCCTGAAGGAGATGGCGAAGAAGGTCGAGGACCTGGTGCGCAAGGGCGGCAACAACGGCAGCGCCGTCCGGCGCATGCTCGAGAGCGACGCCGCCTGTGAGCAGCTGCAGCGCGTCCTCTATGGCAAGACGCAGCGCCGGCCCATGATCCTCATGTCCGTGCTCGAGGTCTGAAACCGGTCAGGCCCGCTGCCCCATCCAGCATGAAAAGCCCTGCAGGCCATTCCTGCTGGGCTTTTTCGCATCCAGGCCCGGCACTGCCGCACGGTTCCGGGCGTCTCGGGGGCCTGGTCGATATCGGCTGAATATTGACAGATTCTGCGCCATCTTCCCTGTTTCCTGATAGAATGGAGGCATGGCAGCCGGTGCCAAACGCACCCTATGGGTGCCAATCGCACCCGGCGATTGCCGGATCGCACCCTTTGGGTGCTGTCATCCGGGAAGCCGCCGCAACAGCAGCAAGCCAGATCGACATCATGGAGGGAAAGTATGAAAAAGAGCCGCATCTTCTGGGGATTCATTGTTCTTGGCGCAGGCATCCTGCTGCTGCTTGGCGCCCTTGGCATCGGCGAACAGTTCGGCCTGGTCCGCATCGTCGCCACACTCCTTCTGCTCGGCATCGCCATCGAGAGCCTCTTCCGTCTCCATTTCCTCCTCTTCTTCCTGCCGGTCGCCATTTCCGCCTACCTCTGGCGCATCCAGCTCGGGCTGCCCGGCATCCATCTAGTCCTGCTGCTGATTGCCGCCGTCCTGCTGGGCATCAGCTTCCACATCCTCTTCCGCCGACGCAGCATCCGCGGCTTCTCCTATCACGGCCCAGACCGCTGGACGCGGGGCGAAGAGACCCTGACCGCGGACGAATCGGTCGCCATTGACGTCAGCTTCGGCGAGCAGGTCAAGCACATCCAGGGCGAGCAGCTCCGCCGGGTGCGCATCAGCAGCAGCTTCGCCAAGACCATCGCAGTCTTCGAGCAGACCCAGCTGCCGCCGGAAGGACTGCAGATCGAGATCGACGCCAATTTCTCGGAAGTCGTCCTGAGCATCCCCCGCAGCTGGACGGTCGACAGCAATCTCAACGTGTTCGCCGCCGCCGTCAATGGCCTGCCCGGCCAGGCCGCCAGCGGCACCGGAAACGTCCACCTGACCGGCAGTGTCCATTTCGGCGAGGTCCGCATCCAGTACATCTGATCATCACCGGTCATCGCCGGCACCATCCGACCGAAGCGGGAAGATCCTGAATCAGCATCTGGCAGGCGCATCAGGCAGAATTTGCCATTCGTCCTCTGGCTGGAGGTTCTCATGAAGCGGAAGCAGCTGCTCCTGATTGCCGTTCCCGTCCTCCTGGCGATAACCCTTGTGATTCTCATGCTGGCCGGTGTCTTCAGAGCCGGCCAGTCGTCCGTCCAGACCACGCTCCATGAGCGGCCGCGCATTCCCGGCCGGACCGTCTGGCAGGAGCCAGCCACGCTGGCCGAGCTGCTGCACGACGAACGGCCGTCGCTCGATGTCCTGATGAGCCATGAGAAGCTGCTCGGCGAGCTGATGGCGGCCAGCCGGCTGACCGACGTCGCCGATTCACGGCTGGCCCTCAACGGCCTGCGCAGCCTCCGCGACGATGCCGCAGCCCAGGCGAAGGTGCTGGCGGCGGATGCGAGCCTGGCCATGGGCACCGGTTCCGGAACGGCCCTGGCCCTTTCCACTGGCGTCCCGGTGCCTGAGAACCGATCGCCCGGAGAGATTTCCGGCGGCTCAGCCTATGTCCGGACCGCCCTTTCCACCGGACAGGCCGGCCAGCTTGCCTCGGTCCAGACGAAGCTGGACTCGCTGCTGCAGCCATCCCTGACGGCCGGAGGGCCGGCCAGCCCCCAGATGGATTTCAAGGGCACCTGGACGCAGCCGGACGACGTGCTGCTGCTCTGGACCCCGCACGACCAGTGGATCCCCGAATCCGGCTACCGGCTCTACCGCGTCGTCAACGGCCAGTCGACCCTGATCGGCGACCGGCTCGGCGCCGTGGCCGGCCTTTCTGCCCGGGTCAGCCGCACGGCACCCTACGCCGACATGATCGGCGAAGCCTTCGACGCCGCCACCCTGACCGCGGCCCGGATGCAGCAGATCGGCGTCGCCAGCGCCGCCGAGTTCGCCAGCCTCGCCTATGCCGGCGGCACAGCCAATGCCGGCCGCGCCCGGGTCAGCGGCGCGACTGATTTTGCCTGGTTCCGCGACCGGCTGTTGACCGTGCCTGCGGACAACACCGCCAAGCTGCCGGCAGCAGACACGCTGCTGCCCAATACGCTTCAGACTCTGTCCGCCATCCGCGCCCTGACCAGCTCGAGCGGGGGGGCCGCCGGCACTTCGTCCGGCGCCCTGTCCGGCGCCGGTTCCGCCGCCCTCTCCGGCGCCGGTACCAATGCGACGGCCGCTGTCCGCCAGTCGGCCATGGCTGCGCTCGAAGTCCGGCCGCTCGCGCTCACCAGCGCGGCCGACCGGCTGGCTGCCCTGTCCGGCGGGGCTGACCGGGCCGCAGCCCTAAGCGAAATCCTGCAGGCCCGCCAGGCCATCCTGGCCAAGTCCTTCACCGACAGCGGCTTCGCCCGTGACGCCGGGCTGGGGTTCAAGGACTCGCTGGCCGCGCTCGGCCTGCCGAAGGGAACGGCCGTGACCTATCGGCTCGAGGCCGAAGGCAGCAGCTGGAGCCTGGCGGTGACGACCGGCCAGGAAAACGCCGCCGCCCGCCCGGCCGGCCTCGACGGCTTCGGCATCGACCATGCCGTGTCGCTGCGCTGGCAGGCTCCGACAGCCGAGAACGACCGCAAGATCATCTCCGGCTACTACATCGAGCGGCGCAAGAGCGGCGAGAAGGATTTCAGCCGGCTGTCGCCCGTGCCGGTCGCCATCTCCTACAGTCTCGATGAGACGGGCGTCTATTTCGAGTCGCCCATCTTCTATAGTGACAGCACCCTCGCCAACGGCGAGTCGGCCACCTACCGCATCCAGGCGCTCGACATCTTCGGCCGGACCAGCGCCTGGTCGGACGAGCTCACGGTCAGCGTCAGCAAGGTGACGCCGCCGGGCGCGCCGTCGGTGGACCAGCCGGCCCTCTCGACCGACACCGCCCGCCAGTCCGATGCCCTGATCAAGAAGGTCAGCGAAGCCAACCGCAGCGTGAAGGGGATCATCGTCCCCGTCCGCCAGACGACGGCCGACACCGTTGCCCTCGTGGTCTACCGGGCCAAAGCCCTGGGTGCCGGCACTTTCGATGCGCCGGTCGAGGCAGGCCGCGTCGCCATCGGCCAGACGGCTGCGATCGGCCAGGATGAAACGGTTCGGGCCGGCAAGGTCTCGGTCGTGCTCCGGGCAGCCGCCAGGGGCCGGACCGTCCTGACCTGGTTCGATGCCGACGTCTCGCCCGGCTATTCCTATAAGTACTGGGCGGCGGCGCTGGACGACTGGGGCAACGAGAGCATCTGGTCCGAGTCGCGGATCATCGGCGTGCCGCTCGACCGCCAGCCGGCGGGGCCGGAAGGCCTGAAGGCCGACCTGCTGCGCAACGACCTGCCTGACCTGTCGACCCAGCCGCCGGGCTTTGGCGGCACCATCGTGCGGGACAGCCAGCTGACCCCGGCGCAGATCTCGGTCGGCAGCCGGCCGGTCCTGGCAAGCCTGGCCAACAGCATCGGCACCGGCGGCATCGGCCTCGGCACCGGCACCGGCGGAACGGGCAGCGCGGGCGGAACGGGCAGTGCGGGCACAAGCGGCTCAGCGGCCGCCGGCTCAGCGGCCACTTCGCGTGCCGGGACATCCGACGTGGTCCGCCAGGCCGAGGCCAGCCAGGCGACGATCGGCGTCTCGCTCTCCGACCGGGTGCCGAATGCCGGCACACCGGCGCCGGGCAGCCTTTCGGCCAGCTTCGGCAACCTGCCGCGCCCGGATGACATCCATGCCGTGATCGCGCTCACCCAGGACGATCTGCGGCCCGACCGCTCGGCCCGCGTCACCTGGACCCCATACAGCGGCAACGGCCTCGCCGGCTATCTGGTCTACCGCGCCCAGGCTGACGGCGCCAGCCTGTCCGAGCTGAAGGCCCTGAGCCGCGAAGCCCTGGTCCAGAAGTTCTTCTGGCGCCTCGCCGCCGACCAGGTGACCGCCAACCAGATCATCGATCCCAAGCTGGAGCCGGCAGCCGGACGCATCTACCTCTATCTCGTATGCCTGGTTCCGGAGAAGCGCTTTGGCAGCCAGACCGCAGCCGAGATGGCCGGCACGTTTGCCAGCTTTGCGCCGGGCGGCTGGGTCCAGCTGGCCTGGCAGGCCCCGAATGATCCGCAGGTCAGCGCCTACCGGATCTATCGCAGTGAAGTGAAGGCTTTCACGCCCGGACAGGACGTGACCAAGCTGAACTGGACCCTCGTCTCCGACCGCGTCGCCTATACCCACTACACGGAGCGGGTCGACCAGACGTTCGCCCATTACTACTATTACAAGGTCGCGGCGCTGAGCATCTGGGGCAAGGAATCGGCCGCATCCGCCGTGGTCAGCTACCGCGTGCCGGCCACCTCGCCGCCGGACACGCCGGCGATGCTCCTGCCGCTGCAGCAGAAGGGAAAGATCCAGGTGAACTGGGCCGGCGTCGACCACGCCAGCAAGTACATCGTCTACCGGACCACCGTGCCGAAGGTCCGCGAGGAGGACATCCTCACCCTGCAGAAGGGCCAGCCCGCGGTCTACGCCAGCCTCTTCCAGACGCCAGCCGCCGCTGACGGCTACCTGTCGAACCGGTTCCGCATCTCCGGCCTGCGCCCGCTGCAGCCGGCCGCCGACACGGCCGTGGTGTCGGCCGACAAGTTCAACACGCTGCAGGCGACGGCGCCATCCGTGATCCGCGCTTCGCTGGCCAAGGTCCCGGCTGCCGAGAAGCTGACGCTCTTCCGCGCCATCGCCGACAAGTACGGTCCGCTGGCGCTGAGCCCCTATTCGTCGCTCAGCGAGGCGGCGGCCCGCCTGGTCGTCTGGGAGAAGATCGGCGAGGTGGCCGTCGGCGCCAGCGACAATCCGACCG
>CAYOHO010000086.1:6012-7571 GCA_964403755.1 uncultured Oscillospiraceae bacterium | reverse complement strand
GTGTCGAGGGGTTCAGGTCGTAGACGGGCGGAACCACGATGCTGCGTCCGGCCAGCCCGGTCAGGACGCCCTTCAGCTTGTGCGAGAAGAGCAGGGAAACGGCATAAAGCTGCTGGCGGACCAGCGGCCCGTCCTGGCCGCGGAACTGACGGTTGAAGCTGTTTCGGCCGTACTTGCCGTCCCCGAGCAGGGGATGGCCCAGATGGGCGAAATGGGCCCGGATCTGGTGCGTGCGGCCCGAGACGAGCTCGACTTCGAGCTCCAAGACCGCCTCGCCGTCGGCCGTGGCATTGGTGAAAACCCGCAGCACGCGATAGCGCGTCGTGATCGGATGATCATTGCGCTGGCGGTGGTCATGGATATAGACATCGCTCTTCTCGGCATCCTTTTCCAGGAAGGCCTTGATCTCCAGGAATGTCGACTTGTCGGTCGTCACCGTCGGCTGCCCGGCGGTGGGCACGCCGCGCACCAGGCAGCGGTAGCGCTTGACGATCAGGTGCGACTCCATGGCCTCGCGGACGGCTTCCTCGGTGCGCGCATCGCGTGCGACCATGAGCAGGCCGCCGGTGTTCCGGTCCAGCCGATGGCAGAGCTTCAGGTTCGGGTTCTTGAAGTCGGCCTTCAGCTGGGCAATCAGGGTGCCGGCCTCGTCCTGGCCGCGGTCGCCGTGTACCGAGACGCCAGCCGGCTTCTCGACCACGATCAGCAGCTCATCCTCGAAGACAACCCGGTAGACCGGGCGATCGGTTCCGTCGTGCCGGTCGCGGCCCGGCGCGTGATGCATGGCGCCGACCAGATGGGCGCCCGCCGCGGCAGCGCCGCCTTTTGCCATCGCGGCAGCCTTTCCGGCAGTGCCGGCTTTCCCGGCCGTTCCGGCTTTCGCAGACGCAACGGCCTTGGCTGCGCTGCCAGCTTTCGGCGGTGCGGCAAGGCCGCCTTCCCGGGCCAGACGCACCTGCGCCTCGGCCAGTTCCTCGTCCGGCAGGTAGAGGTCAACCAAATCGCCGCCTGCCACGGCCTGGTCGTTGCGGATCCGCTGGCCGTTGATCCGGATGTCGCGGTGGCGCAGGGCCTTGAACAGGCGGGGGGCGCCGAGCTCGGGCAGCAGGGTGCTGAGAACGCTGACCAGATTCTTGCCGGCCTTGTCGGCAGGGATGCGGATGCTGAGCATGATAACCTCCGGAAATGCGCCGTGGGGCGCCTGCAGTCTGATATCGCTGCGCGTCCATTCTAACAGATTGGCGGCCTTTGCGCACCGCCGGCCATGACGGCCATGACGGTGGTGACGGAAGCGTGCCGGAGGCCGGCTGAATTGAATGTTCCCGTGAACTGCGATAAACTTGGAGGGAACCGGTCGGCCAGGCGTCAGCCCTGTGCCGGCAGCCCGGCTTCCGGGCGCCCGGTTCAGCCGCGGCAGCCCCTGGCCGAAGCCAGCAAGCCGCACCGGAAGAGAAACAGGATGCCGGCCGCCTCCGGGCGCCGGCCGGACCAGCACCTGCAGTACTGGCCGGACCTGCAATTGCGGTACCGGCCGGACCAGCATTTCAATGCTGGTCGGA
>CAYOHO010000086.1:0-5912 GCA_964403755.1 uncultured Oscillospiraceae bacterium | reverse complement strand
TGGCCGGACCTGCAATTGCGGTACCGGCCGGACCAGCATTTCAATGCTGGTCGGAAAGGATAGAGCATGATTTCAGCGGAGTCTGGGCCGAACCAGGCTGAATGCCCCATCGGCATCTTTGATTCCGGCCTTGGCGGCCTCACTGTGCAGAAGGAGATCCTCGCCCTGATGCCCAACGAGTCCACCATCTATTTTGGCGACAGCGGCCGCAGCCCCTATGGCACGAAGTCGCGCGAGACGATCGTGCGCTTCTCGCTGCAGATTGTCCGTTTCCTGCAGCGGCAGCGCGTCAAGATGATCGTCATCGCCTGCAACACCGCCAGCGCCCTCGCCTTTGACGCGGTCAGCGACATGGCCGGCGTGCCGGTGATCGAGGTCGTCAGCCCCGGTGCCGCCGCGGCCGCCGCGGCCAGCGCCAGTGGCCACATCGGCGTCATCGGCACCAGCGGCACCATCAGCAGCGGCGTCTATGAGCGCGCTCTGCATGAAGCGGCCGGCAGCCGGCCGATCAATGTCCTCTCGCAGGCCTGTCCGCTGTTCGTCGGCCTGGCCGAGGAGGGCTGGTGGGACCATCCGGTGACCCACATGGTGGCGTCGGAATATCTTGAACCGCTGAAGGAGGCCGGCATCGACACGCTCGTGCTCGGCTGCACCCATTATCCGCTGCTCCAGAAGGCCATCGCCGCGACCATGGGCCCCGGCGTCACCCTGATCAATTCGGGCGAGGCGGTTGCCCGCACCGTCCAGGCCCGCCTGCAGCAGCTTGGCCTCGCCAACCCGGTCGCCGGCGAGGCGCGCCATCGCTACTACACCAGCGACAGCGTCAGCCAGTTCGCCCGCCTCGGGAGCGCCTTCCTGCAGCAGCCGATCCTGCAGGCTGCACATGTCTCGATCGAGCAGTACACGCCTGACGAGACGGCGGCAGATGAAGCCGCCAGCCAGGCGGCCACGCCGACGCTGCCTCCCCGGGTCCGGCAAAGGAGTGAAACATGAGAACGCCAAACGCCTGGCTCACCATCGAAGGCCAGCAGTGGAGCGGCGATGAGAAAGCCGACGTGCTCCGGCTGTCAACCGAGGGCTCCGTCTTCCGGGAACAGGAAGCCTGGCATATCGTCTATCAGGAAAGCGCCGCCACCGGCCTCGAAGGGACGGAAACGACCGTGGAGGTCGCCGACAGCGGCGCCATCTCCCTGATCCGGGCCGGCACGCATGCGATGCGGCTCACCTTTGTCGAAGGCCTGCGCCATATCTCGCGCATGGAGACACCGTTTGGCAAGCTGGATGTCGGCATCTACACCAGCGCCGCCCGCGCGGATCTCAACGAAAGCGGCGGCCGCGTCCACCTGGGCTATACGATTGACTTCAACAACCGTGAGCCGATGAACACGAGCCTCGACATCATCATCCGCTGCCGCCGCGACGAGCCGGCCCCCGGCAGGGACCATCCGGTCCGGAAGTCGGCAGACAGCCAGGATGCCGCGCCCGCCCGCGACGCATCGGCCCGTCCGGCCTCGCCCTCCGGCACGGCTACCGCCTCGGTGCGCAGCATCAGCCAGCCCGAGGACGGCCCCGTCAGCTGAAACGGCTGCGGAAGCGGGCGCCGGGAGCCAGAAATCGGCGCCTTCAGCGCATAAAACTGTTGACAGGAAGCCGGCTTTATTGGATAATATTGCTCGCGTCTGTGGAGGTGTCCGATGCTGATCGATGTCCGTAGATTGATCCGGCAGACCGGAAACACGCTCGACCTTGACCTCAGCTTCCCGCCGGAAGCGTTCCGCCTGCAGCGGGAGGAGCTTGCGATCAAGGGGCCCGTGACCTTTATCGGCCAGATCCGTCACCTGGACGGCGGCAAGCTCGAACTGACAGGCACGCTGAATGCGTCCCTCGAAGGCATGTGCGTCAGCTGCCTGGAGCCGGTGTCGCTGAAGGTCGAGACCGGTGTCCATGAGACCTTTCTTCCCGAGACGGAAACGGCGCCTGCAGACGCCGGTGACCTGTCCGGGGAAGCCGATTCCGACGAGGCCTACCGTTATGCCGGCACCGCGCTGGACATCGAGCAGGTCTTGCGGGACAACCTGATTCCCATGCTGCCGGAACGGCCCGTGTGCCGCGAAGACTGCTCCGGAATCTGCCCGGTTTGTGGCGTCAACCGAAACGTAAACCCGTGCGATTGCCTGTCGGAGGGCAAGGGGAAGCCTTCCCCGTTTGATCAACTGAAAAAACTGCTGTAGGTGCGACGCCCTACGGACATTATGGAGGTGTACTACTCATGGCCAACCCAAAACGCAAGTGGTCCAAGGCGAGAACCGCCCGCCATCGTTCGGCCTGGAAGCTGGAGATCCCCGGACTCGTGTCCTGCCCCCAGTGCCATGCCCTGAAGATGCCGCACAAGGTCTGCAAGTCCTGCGGCTACTACAACGGCAAAGAGATCGTCAAGCAGGCCGAGTAATCCGGTCCTGCCGTCAGCGATCCTCTCAAATGGTGAACCAAGCAGCGGGGATGTATTCATCATGCTCGCTGCTTTTTCGTGATTCAGGAGATACCGCCTGCCGCCGGCCCCGGTGCCGGATGCTGGCGGCGGGCCGGCCCGGAGGCCGGCGGACAGCCGGTGAGCGGCCGGCTGTCGGAACGGAGGCGATTCCGTGGAAGCGGACCTTGGCCAGCTGATTGCAGCTGTCCAGCCTGAAAGCATCGCGGATGAGCTGGGACTGTCCCCGGGCGACCGCCTGCTGGCCATCGATGACCAGCCGGTTCGCGATGTCTTCGACTACCGCACCCGGACGGCCACGGAGGAACTGGTCCTGACGGTTCGCAAGGCGGACGGCGAGATGCTGCTGTTCGAGATCGAGAAGGACGAGGATGAGGACCTGGGCCTCGACTTCGCCAATCCGATGCTCGACGACTGCCACAACTGCCACAACCGCTGCGTCTTCTGCTTCATCGACCAGCTGCCCGAGGGCATGCGCCCGTCCCTCTACCTCAAGGACGACGACCTGCGCCTGTCGTTCCTGACCGGCAACTACGTCACGCTCACCAACGTGACGCCGGCGGAGCTGGAACGGATCATCGAGTACCGCTTCTCGCCGCTCAACATCTCCGTTCACGCCACCGACCCGCAGGTCCGCCGCCGCCTCATGCGCAACCGCCACGCCGGCGAGCTGATGCCGGCCCTGCAGCGCATCGCCGCGGCCGGCATCCGGATCAACGCCCAGATCGTCCTGGTGCCCGGATTCAATGATGGCGAGGTTCTGCGCCAGACGCTCACTGACCTGGCCAGCCTGGCGCCGGCCCTGCTGAGCATTGCCATTGTCCCGGTCGGCATCACCCGCTACCGGGTGCAGCGAGGACTGGTCAGCCTGCGCGCCGTGACGCCGGAAGAGGCGAACGCCGTGCTGGACCTGACTGCAGAATGGCAGGCTCGCTTCCAGGAAGCCGGCTGCGGCCGCGTCCTGTTTGCGGCCGACGAGTTCTACCTCAAGGCCGGAGCCGCGTTTCCGCCGGCGGAGACCTATGAGGACTTCCCACAGCTGGAGAACGGCGTCGGCATGATCCCGCTCTTCCGCCAGGAACTGGCAGCCGGTCTCGCCAGGCTGCGCCGGCGCCGCCGGACGTCAGCCGCCGACAAGACGGCAGCTGCAGCCGCTGCCAAGACGTCAGATGCCTCGTCAGGCGCTGACAGCCTTCCGGCCCGCGTCATCCTGGTCACCGGCACCGCCGCCGGACCGCTGCTGACCGAAACGGCCGCCCTGGCCAGCGCCGCCCTTGGCCTGACGGTCGAGTCCCTGCCGGTGGTCAACCGCTTCTTTGGCGAGACGATCACGGTAGCCGGCCTGCTCACCGGCCAGGACATCCTGGCTGCCCTGCGCGAACGGCTGGCTGGCGCACCCGCTGTAGCTGGATCCCATTCCGGCCATGCTGATACGGACGGCGCCATCGCCCCGGCAGCTGGCGACACCGCCGTGCTGATCCCCGAATGCATGCTGCGTGCCGGAACCCAGGTCTTCCTCGACGACCTGACGGTCGAGGACCTGGCAAGCCAGTCCGGCTGCCTGGTCCAGCCGGTCCGCCCCGAGGCGGCCGACCTGCTCCAGGCCCTGGCCGGCCTGGCCGGACGCCCTGACCTTGCCCGCGCCTTCGGCAGCCGCCGGGCGCCTGCCCTGTCCACTGCCGAAAGGCCTGACAGCATGAGCGCTGGCCGCTGACTGCTGAAAGAAAGGAGCCGCACCATGAGCAAACCGATCCTTGCCGTCGTTGGCCGTCCGAATGTCGGCAAATCGACGTTCTTCAACTACCTGGCCGGTGAGCGCATCTCGATCGTCAACGACACGCCGGGCGTGACGCGTGACCGCATCTATGCCGAGGCTGAATGGCGCGGCCGCCGCTTTTCGATCATTGACACCGGCGGCATCGAGCCGCACACCGACGACGCCATCCTCAAGGCCATGCGCCAGCAGGCCGAGGTCGCCATCGCCACTGCTGACGTCATCCTGTTCCTGGTCGACCTCAAGGCCGGCATGACCGCCGATGACGAGGCCATCGCCCAGATGCTGCGCAAGAGCGGCAAGCCGGTGGTCGTCGCGGTCAACAAGTCTGACCGCGTCGGCGACGCGCCGCCGGAGGCCTTCGAGTTCTACAACCTCGGCCTCGGCGACATCTACCCGATCTCGGCCGCGCACCGCCTCGGCCTTGGCGAGCTGCTCGACGCCGTCTTCGAGTTCTTTCCGCCGGAAGCGGCCGACAGCGAAGCCGACGCCACCATCAAGGTCGCCATCATCGGCCGGCCCAACGCCGGCAAGTCCTCGCTCGTCAACCGCATGGCCGGAACCGAGCGCGCCATTGTCTCCGACGTCCCCGGCACCACCCGTGACGCCATCGACACGGTCGTCACCAATGCGCACGGCAGCTACACGATCATCGACACGGCCGGCATCAAGCGCAAGAGCAGGCTTGAGGACAGCATCGAGAAGTACAGCCAGATCCGCTCCATCGCCGCGATCGAGCGGGCCGATGTCTGCATCATCCTGATCGATGCCACCGTTGGCGTCACCGAGCAGGACACCAAGGTTGGCGGCTACGCCCACAACAGCGGCAAGTCCGCCATCATCGCGATCAACAAGTGGGACCTGGTCGAGAAGGAGACCGGCACGCTCGAGCGCTATGAGCGCGAGGTGCGCGAGCAGTTCTCGTTCATGGACTACGTGCCGATCATCTTCATCTCCGCCAAGACCGGCCAGCGCACTGAGAAGCTCTATGAGCTGATCAACGAGGTGCATGCCAGCGCCGGCAAGCGCCTGACCACCGGCATGCTCAATGACCTGATCGCCGAGGCGGTCGCCATGGTGCCGACGCCGCAGGACAAGGGCCGCCACCTCAAGATCTACTACGCCACCCAGGTTGCGGTGCATCCGCCCCAGTTCGTGCTCTTCATCAACGACCGCGACCTGATGCACTTCTCCTACGAACGCTATCTCGAGAACCAGTTCCGCAAGAACTACGGCTTCAAGGGGACCCCGATCTGGTTCATCCTCCGGCCGAAGGAGAAGAAGGAATAGCGGCCGCCTGAACCGGCCATCCGCTGCTACAGGAACACCAGTCAGGCGACCCGGTCGCCAGAGCCAGGGCGATCCGTTCGCCAGAGCCAAGGGCGACCCGTTCGCCAAAAGGAAAGGGAACCAACGTGACCATCAGCACAATGCAGAACCTGCGCAACATCGCCATCATCGCCCACGTCGACCACGGCAAGACCACGCTTGTCGACGCCATGCTCCGCCAGAGCGGCATCTTCCGCGAGAACGAGCAGGTCGTCGATCTGGTCATGGACTCCAACGACCTCGAGCGCGAGCGCGGCATCACGATCCTGGCCAAGAACACGGCGATCATGTATAACGGCGTCCACATCAACATTGTCGACA
>CAYOHO010000085.1:0-7574 GCA_964403755.1 uncultured Oscillospiraceae bacterium | reverse complement strand
TTCTCCTGCGCCATGCCGACATGCATCTCGTAGATCAGCGGCGCCCGGCTGCGGTCGACCCGGAAGTCTGCATCGGTCCAGGCGAAGGGTTCGTCCGGCGCCCAGATCACGCCCGAGAAGTCATGCGTGACCGGATCCTGGATGACCTTGTGGATGTAGAGGGGGATGCGGTCGCGTCCGATGCCGCGGCTGAACACGAAGACCTTTACCTGCTGCAGGTGCTTCAGCGCATCGCGGCCCGGCAGGAAGATCTCCCAGACGCCGTTCTCCTTGCGCTCCAGCGGATTGGCCGACCGGTTCCAGAAGTTGAAGTCGCCGACCAGGAAGAGCGCGTCGGCGGCTGGCGCCCATTCGCGGTAGAACCAGCCTGAGTCGGTGCGATGGAAGCCGAAGTAGTGATGGCCATTGGCGAAGTCGGAAATGCGCCCGGTCTCGCCGATCAGCTCGCTGCGGACGCTGCGGTAGCGGTTCATGCGCAGTTCGATGTCGGCGCGGTAGGGCACCACCCAGGGATCGATTTCAAAGATCTTGAGGTCGGCATCCGGTTCATTCAGGGACGTGCAGGGCTTCGTTTCCATGATATTCCCCCTCCTGGAGAGCGGTCGACGCCAGCCCGTCTCGATGACGGGCCTGCCGCCCGGCTCCCCGCGGGATCACGCTGGCCGGGATGGCGCTGTCTGGCGGATTCGGGAAAGGGGCTTGCGGCACGAAGTCATCGAAAAGTCAGGCTGCTGCGCAGTGCCGGTGCCCGTGGGAATGCCTTCTGAAACCATTATACGGCTTTTTCCCTGCCGGTTACAGGGCATTCGGCTCCGGGCCGGCCGGGCCGGCTCGGGGAACGGATCGGCCGGTTCCGGTCAGGATCCGGCCGGCTCGAAGGCGGGTCAGGGCTGGCTCAGCGTATAGACGGCGCCCGGGTTGACCAGGTCGCTGCGGCGGCGGAAGGAACGGGTGTGCACCGAGATCAGCGGATAGTCCTTCACATTGCCGGTCTGGGTGAGGTCATCCGGACGAACCGAGGCATAGATCTCGAGGTGAAGCATGCAGGTTCCGTCATGGTTGCGCTTGAGCCGGCCCAGCAGCTGGCCGCGCTCAACCCGGTCGCCAACCTGGACAGACTGGACCATTTCGCCATAGCGGATGGTCGTACCGTCATCGTTTTCAATATCGATCGCCATCAGCCCCTGGTAGAAGACCTCGATGCTGCGGATGCGCCCGGCGGTCATGGCGAAGATCTCAGTGCCGGCTGGCGCATAGAGGTCAATGCCGGCATGGAGGCGGCTGCCGCGGCTGGCGCCGAAGACGCCGACCGCCGGTGTGGAGGGGCTGCATTTCATCGGGAAGGTCCAGAGGCGGGTCACGCTGTCGGCGATGCCGGGGAACAGTTCCGGTGAGGCGGACGGCGAGGCCGCTGGTCCGGCGTTGGCAGCAGCGGCCGGGCCGGCGGCTGGTACGGTAGTCAGTGCCGCCGGGAAGGCATTGCCCGCACTGGCGAGCGCCTGCTGCGTCGGACCGGCAGCAGCCGCAGTGACGTTGGCGGCCGCGGTGCCGGCGGTGGTGACGCTGATGGTGCTGGCGGGAGAGTCGGCCGGGCCGGCTGCCGCGTCATCACCGGCCGCCGTGCCTTCGCCGGCCGCACGGCTGCGGTCCAGGGCTTCGGCCTCGCCGGGAAGGATGTCATCATCATGTGAGGCAGGCGACAGGGAAAGCGCCAGGGCCAGGGCTGCCGATTCGCTGGCGTTCAGGGCCGGCGGTTCCAGCCCTGCGCGGCCGGTGCCGGACCGGGATCCAGAAAAGGACGCCAGCAAGCCAATCCGGGGGCTGACACCGTTCCAGCCGGCCAGCGCCAGGCTGGCGAACAGGATCAGGATCAGGGCGCAGGCAAGACGGCGGGCATTGCGATGGCTCGCCAGATGCCAGAACAGCGACTTGATGGCGAGCTTCAGGCGGCTGCGCCGGCGGATCCGGCGCATGCCCGGGCGAGCCGGATGGCTGCCGGCTGAAGGATGCCGGGGCTGCTGCCGCATGGCTTTCGGCAACGCCGGCTCTTCCGTTTGGGACAGACTGTCGATTGGCTGCCGTTCCCGGCAGTCGGGCATTTCCATCCGCATGCGCGCTGCATACCGCTTTCCGAAGTTTCATGGGGATTCCAAGACCGATTATAGGCCAAAACCCGCCCGGCTGACATCATTTTTGTGTTGCAAATATGACAATGTGATTTCAGCAGTCCACCCGGGACGGTGGCCTTTCTGCCGCTTCCGGTTGTGTTATGATGAAAGCGAGCCCAATCGATTGGCAGCCGCTGGAGGCCCGACAATGGAACTGAACCGCTCGAATGTGCGCCAGATCATGCGTTTGATCGCCTTCACGCTCGTCCTCTTCTGGGCGCTGCAGAACTATGCCGCCCTTGGCGGCTTTCTGAGCGCGGCCATCCGGATCATCCGCCCGTTCTACATGGGAGCCCTCATCGCCTTGATCCTCAATGTCCCGATGCGGGCCATCGAGCGCATCATGACACCTGACTCCGGCAGGAAGCAGCCCAGGCTGATCCAGGCATTGCGCCGCCCGGTCAGCCTGGTGCTCACGATGCTGCTGTTTCTCAGTGTCATCGCCCTGATCATGACCCTGGTCATCCCCGAGCTGGTCAGCAGCTTCACGTCGCTGGCCCAGAACCTGCCTGGCTTCCTCGAATCGCTCCAGGCCTGGGCGCAGGCACGGCTGGCTTCCTTCCCGGCGCTGGCCAGCACCGTCAGCGCCTATACGCTCGACTGGGGCGCCGTGGGCACGACCGCCATCGCCTGGCTGCAGAACCGGGCCGGCGGCGTTCTCTCATCAACCTACAACTGGATCTCCGTCCTGGTGCTGGGCATCTATTCGACCTTTATCAGCCTGATCATCGCCATCTTCATCCTGGCCCGCAAGGAGACCCTCTCGACCCAGTTCCGCCATGTACTGATGGCTTACCTGCCCCCGGCCTGGACCAGCCGGATCCTCAAGCTCACCCGGCTATTCAGCAGCACCTTCTCCAGCTTCATCTCCGGCCAGCTGACCGAGGCCAGCATCATGGGCGTCCTGTTCGCCGTCACCATGCTGACTTTCCGCATGCCCTACGCCCTGATGATCTCCGTGCTTGCAGCCGTCACCGACATGATCCCGATGATCGGCCCGATCATCGGCTGCGTGATCGGCGTGTTCCTGATCCTGGTCATCAACCCCATGCAGGCCCTGTGGTTCCTGCTCCTGTTCCTCGCCCTGCAGCAGCTGGAGCAGAACCTGATCTACCCCCGCGTGGTCGGCACCTCGGTCGGCCTGCCCGGCCTCTGGGTGCTCGTCGCCGTGATGGTGGGCGGCAGCCTGTTCGGCATCATCGGCATCTTCCTCTCGATCCCCTTCGTCTCGGTTCTGTACACGCTGATTCAGGATTCGGTGCGCACCCGCCTGAAGGCCCGGGGCGAGCTCAACGCGGACATTACGGATAGCGACTCCGACACGGGTGCCGGACCATCCGCAGACGCCGGCCGCTGAACCGGTCCGGCTGCCCGCCATACGCGCTGGCTGCACACCATACGCGCTGGCTGCACACCATACGCGCTGGCTGCACGCAGCAAGGCGCGCACAATAAGGCCTTCGTTTCCATGAAAATCAAATGCCCGGCTTCGCGGCCGGGCATTCTTGCGTTTCGGTGCTGCAGGCGCGTCAGGCGCCGGCTGGCGCACCGGACCTAGACGTAGGAGCGGTCGATATTGACCACGGCGCGCAAATCCGGATTCTCCGCAGCCAGGCCGGACTGGATGGCCTCAATCAGCTCGGCTTCCTGCAGCCGGCACTCAAACGGCACGGTCACATCAAAGATGAGGTTGCTGTGCGACTGTCCGCGAACAACCCGGAAATCGTGGAAGGTCAGGCTGGCATCGGTCTCGTGCACCACGCGCTTGACCAGCTGATAAAGCTGGTTCACGTACGGATCATCGCGGATGACCGGATCGAGGTGGATCACCAGGTTGATGCCGTGCTCGCGCAGGATGTCGTGCTCGATGTTGTCGATCAGGTCATGGCTGATCATGATGTCGACGGTGGCATCGACTTCGACATGCACCGACGCGTAACTGCGGAAGGGGCCGTAGTCGTGCACGACCAGGTCATGGATGCCCTTGACGCCATCATAGCGGTGGATATAGTCGTCGATCAGCTGCACCGTCTCTTCGGTCGGTCCCTGGCCGAGGATGCGGTCGAGCGTCGACTTGAAGATGCGGTAGCCGGAGAGCAGGATCAGGATGGAGACGGCTGCGCCGATGACGCCGTCCAGCGGAATGCCGAGCAGCGGGCTGAGCAGCATCGAGGCGAGGACAGCCGAGGTGGCGAGCACGTCGGACAGGCTGTCGGCAGCAGTCGCCAGCATGATCGACGAGTCGGTCAGACGTCCCAGGGTGCGGTTGAACCGGTACAGCCAGAGCTTGAAGGCAATCGAGCCGGCCAGGACGGCCAGCGTGAACAGGCTGAACTCGATCGGATCCGGATGCAGGATCTTCTCCACCGATGTCCGCAGCAGCTCGATGCCGATCAGCAGGATGAGGATGGAGACGATCGCCGACGCCACGTATTCGATGCGGGCGTGCCCGAAGGGGTGGCCCTTGTCGGCCGGCTTGGCGGCCAGACGGAAGCTGACCAGCGAGATGACCGACGAGGCCGCATCGGAGAGGTTGTTGAAGGCGTCGCCGGTGACGGCAATGCTGCCGAACAGGGTGCCGGCCGTGAACTTCGCGGCAAAGAGCAGCAGGTTGACGGCAATGCCAACCAGGCTGCTCAGCCGGCCATATTGCTGGCGGGTCTCGGCCCGGGCGACGTCATCCGGGTTGCGGACAAAGTGCCGGACCAGCAGCTGCCGGATCATGGGCGGACTTCGGAAGGCGCGCCCGCGGCGGCCGGTCCGCTCCTGTCAGGCATCCTTGGCCATGCGCTTGACAAAGCGCATGAGGTTGTCCATGGTCAGGGCCAGGTCGGCCTTGGCGCGCGGCTTGGCCTCCTTGAAGGGGACGGCAACGCGGTTGATGCTGAAGATACCGGTGATGCCCTCATCATAGGCGCCCTCGATGTTGTCGCCGATGTCGCCGACGATCGCCACCAGGGGGATGCCGAACTGGCGCGTGCGCCGGGCGACGCCGATGACGACCTTGCCGCGCAGCGACTGGAAGTCGATCTTGCCTTCGCCGGAAAAGACGAGGTCGGCGCCCTGGATGAGGTCGTTGAAGCCGACTGTGTTGAGCACAGTCTCGATGCCCATCTCGAGGCGCGATCCAAAATAGGCCACCATGCCGCCGCCCATGCCGCCGGCTGCACCGGAACCGGGCAGCTCGAGGATATCGGCGCCGAGGTCGCGCTTCACGATCTCAGCCATATGGCATAGGCCGGCATCCAGCCGCACCACCATCTCCGGATCGGCACCCTTCTGCGGGCCGAAGACGGCGGCAGCGCCGTGCGGACCGCAAAGCGGATTGTCGATGTCACACATCGTCACCAGCTCGACCGCACGCAGCTCGGGCAGCAGCTCCGAGGTGTCGATGCGGGCGATGTCCTTGAGCGTGGCGCCGACGGGGATAAACGTCTCGCCCTTGTCATTGTAGAACCGGACGCCCAGGGCTGCGGCAGCGCCCGTGCCGCCGTCGTTGGTTGCGCTGCCGCCAAGGCCCACAACCAGCTTGCGGACGCCGGACTTGACCGCATGCGCCATCAGCTGGCCGACACCATAGGTTGTCGTGCGGTCAGCCTGGCGGTTTTCGCCGACCAGGGGCAGGCCGGCTGCGGCAGCCATCTCGATGACGGCTGTGTTGCCGGGAACGATGCCGTAGAAGGCATCCATATCTTCCATGTACGGGCCCTTGACGCGGACGCTGATGCGTTCGCCGCCCATCGCAGTCAGGAACGAGTCCACGCTGCCTTCGCCGCCGTCCGCCACGGGAATGCTGACCACCTGGGCCTCGGGGAAGTGGCGGTGGATCTGCTCATCCATGATCGAGCAGATCTCGGTCGAGCTCATCGTTCCCTTGAAGGAGTCCGGTATGAGAATGATCTTTTTCATGCGCTTCACATCTCCTGCACATTCGTCACCTGCCGGGGCCGTCGGCCCGGCCAGACGGGGGCTGTGTCCTGATCCATTCTAGACCATCGCCAACGTGAACGGAATAAGGGTGCATGCCAAAGAATCCCGGCCCGGTTTGTCACCCGTAACCGGAAGCAACGTTTCCAGCGGCCAGTACAGCCTTCCGGCTTGTTCCACCAGCCAAAGAAACGTTGGCTGGTGAGCCAGGATGGATTATACCCGGACTTTGACGACGATCTTGCGCACCGGGACGGCCTGGCCGCAGCGGCAGCGCGGCTTGTGTGCCTCTTCGGGGGAGACGACGGCGAAGTCGCCGGCATCCAGGATGACTGCGCCCGCTTCCGCCGGTTCCTGATAGAGCGTCATGTCGCCGGCCTCGTTATAGGGTCCGGACGGCTCAAGCGCCGCGCGGTCGGCCAGCCCGATGCATTCACGCCCCGATACGACATACTGGATGTCGAAGTAGCGGTCATGTGTCTCGAAGGACAGTTCCGAAGCCGGCATTGTGACATATTCCTGGACCATGGCAAAGACGTCGTCGCCATCGATGGTGTTCCGCCCAAGCGGCAGCACCGTCAGGTCCGTCCCCGCCAGGAAGGCATAGGCCTTCTGCATCCGCTCCTTCAGGTAGTCGTACTTGCCCAGGCTCTTAAGGCTTTCTGCGATCATGATTACTCCCTCCAGCCGCCGTCCGGCGGCCCTGATCTGCCGCTGTGCGGCGGCCCCGATCTGCCGCTGTGTGACGGCCCTGATCTGCCGCTGTGTGGCGGCCCTGATCTGACGCCGTCAGGCGGCTGCTTCATCAAGCGACTGCATCGCTCCCGGACAAGGGGCCGGGCGTCGCATCGCATATCACTTCTGCTTCAGGAAGCCGGCCTTCTTGAGGTCAGCATCGACTTCGTCACGCCGCTTCGAGGAAAGCAGGCTGCCGCAGCGCTGGGTCCAGCAGGCGTCGTGGCTGCCCGACTCGCGGTCGGCGTAATACTCCCGCATTTCGCGGTCATAGGCTGCGACCAGCTCCGCCTCGGAGGGCTCGTCGTAATGGTTGCGGCGCAGGATGACCGGCTGCGGCAGACGCGGCTTGCGGTCGGGCTGGCTGGCCGGATAGCCGAGGCACATGGCGAACACCGGGAAGACCAGCTTCGGCAGCTGGAGCAGTTCGCTGATCCGGGCAACATCATTGCGGATGCCGCCAACAATCACACCGCCGAGCCCAAGGCTCTGGGCGGCAATGAGCGCCTTCTGGGCCGCCAGGGCAGCATCGACGACCGCCGTGACCAGGAACTCCGTGTTCCCGAGCGTTGTCTCGTCAAGTCCTTCGAAATATAGGCCCGGACGGTGCAGGTCGGCGCAGAAGACCAGCAGCGACGGCGACTCCGTGACCCAGCGCTGGTCGCCGGACACCTTGCGGATGCCGGGACGGATGTCGGGATCCGTGACTTCGATGAAGAACGTGTGGTGCCGCTCCATCAGGTTC
>CAYOHO010000084.1:0-7647 GCA_964403755.1 uncultured Oscillospiraceae bacterium | reverse complement strand
AGCTGACCGAATACCGCCGCTTCGAGATCGGCTTTGTGTTCCAGTTCTACAACCTGGTCCAGAACCTGACGGCGCGCGAGAATGTCGAGCTGGCCACGCAGATCAGCCGCAATCCGCTCGATGTCGACGATGTGCTGGCGCGGGTCGGCCTCCAGGACCGGAAGAACAATTTTCCGTCGCAGCTGTCGGGCGGCGAGCAGCAGCGCGTCGCCATCGCGCGCGCCCTGGCCAAGAACCCCAAGCTGCTGCTGTGCGACGAGCCTACCGGCGCGCTCGACTACAATACCGGGCGATCGATTCTCAAGCTGCTTCAGGAGACCTGCCAGGCCACCGGCATGACGGTGGTCGTCATCACGCACAACCTGGCGCTGACGCCGATGGCCGACAAGGTCATCCGCATGCGCAACGGCAAGGTGGTCGACTTTGCCGTCAATGCCAGCCCCAAGCCGGTGGATGAAATCGAATGGTGAAGCTCAAGCGCTCATTCCTGGCCGATATCGGCCGGTCCGTCTGGAAGACGAAGGCGCGCTTCCTGTCGATCTTCGCCATGATCGCGCTCGGCGTCGGCTTCTTCGCCGGCATCAATGCGACCCGGCCGGACATGCTGCTGACGGCGGACGCCTACTACAAGGCGCAGCGCCTGTCGGACTTCCGCGTCCTGTCGCCGTTCGGCTTCCGGACGGAGGACCTGGCGGCGGTGCGCGCGGCCAGCGGTGTGGCGGTGGTCGAGCCGACGTACATCAAGGACCTCTTCCTGACAACGACAGACGGCGTCACGGCCACCGTGCGCCTGTTCAGCCACGATCCGGCCGCGGCGGGCAATGCGCTCAACCAGCCGGTGGTGCGCGAAGGGCGGCTGCCGGAGAAATCGGGTGAAATTGCCATCGAGACACACGTCGGAGCCGCCTCAGGCATCCGCATCGGCTCGGTGCTGACGGCATCGCTGCCGGCCGGCCAGACGATCGGCGACGCGCTGGCGACGACGACGTTCACGGTGGTCGGTCGGGTCAGCTCGCCGCTGTACATCAACTTCGAGCGTGGGCAGACCAATATCGGCGATGGCTCGATCGGCTGGTATGCCTATGCTGCCCGTGCGGATTTCAAGCTGGAGCGCCCGACCGACGTCTTCGTCGGCATGTCCGGAGCGGAGAGCCTGACGGCCTATTCGCAGGCCTACAAGGACCAGCAGGCGTCGCTCACCGATACGCTGCAGGCCCTGGGCGACCAGGCCGTCGGGGCGGAGACGCAGGAACTGCGCGACAAGCTCGAGCAGGGCAAGACGGAACTGGCGGACCAGAAGGCGGAAGCCGAGCAGAAGCTGGCCGAGGGCGAGCAGAAGCTGCAGGACGCCGCCAAGGAAATAGCAGACGGCGAGGCGGAGCTGGCGAGCAATGAGACCCGCTATACCAAGGAGCTGGCCGACCGGCGAGCCCAGCTCAAGGCTGGCCGGGCCGAATACAATCAGGGGCTGGCACTTTACCGCGAAAACGAAGCCAAGTGGCAGTCGGGCTACGACGCCTGGGCGGCGGGCGACCGCCAGGCCCGGGCAGGCAAGGCGCAGCTCGATGCGACTGCCGCCCAGCTCGCGGAGGCCGAGCGCACACTGGCGGCCAGCAAGGCGCAGCTGGACCAGCTGCCAACCCAGATCAGCCAGCTGGAGCAGGCGATCTCGGCCCTGAAGATCATCCGGCTTGGCGTTCCGTCGCCGCTGGTCGGCATGGGCAAGATCAGCTTTGACGTGACGGTCGCATCGGTCCGGAACATTTCGCCGGAGCTGGCCGACCGCCTGCAGGCCGCCTATACCGATGACCGGACAGCCCTGGCGACGGTGACCGGACAGATTCTCGATGGCGCCATTGCCGATATGGAGAAGTCACTGGCGGATGCCCGGAAGGCCTTGGCCGACGGCCCGGCGCAATATGCGGCCGGAATGGCGCAGCTGACCGCCGGCAAGACGCAGTACGCGGCCGGCCTGGCCGAATGGCAGGCCGGGCAGGCGCAGCTGGCCGCCGCCAAGGCGGAGCTCGACAAGGGCCGGTCCGAACTGGACAAGGCGAAGGCGACCCTGGATGCGAGCGCGAAGAAGCTGAATGACGGCGACGCAGCACTGGCCCAGGGCGAGAAGGATCTCGCCGCCGAACTGGCGGATGGCCGTGCCAAACTCGCCGACGCCCGCCAGAAGCTGGCTGACGGCCGTGCCGAATATGAGTCCGAGAAGGCGGATGCCCTGCTCAAGATTGCCGATGCCGAAGCCAAGATCCTCGATGCCGAGCGCCAGCTTCTGGAAGTGCCGAAGAGCTGGTATGTGTTCAGCCGCGACGCCAACCCGGGCTATGCCGGCTACGGCGACGATGCCAACCGCATCGGCGCGGTGGCCAAGGTGTTCCCGCTGTTCTTCTTCCTGGTGGCTGCTCTGGTCTGCCTGACCACGCTCACCCGCATGGTTGAGGAAGAACGCAGCCAGATCGGCACGATGAAGGCGCTCGGCTACGGCGCCCTGACCATTGCCTCGAAATACATCGTCTACACGCTGGCCGCGACGCTGCTTGGCACCGCTGCCGGCCTGGCGGTCGGCTTCCGATTCTTCCCGGCGATCATCATGGGTGCCTACGGCATCATGTACGACATCCAGGGCCGGCTGACGCCGCCGCAGCTCGACTATGCGCTCATTTCGGGCGTGATCGCGGTCGCCACCACCGGTTCGGCGGCGCTGCTCGCCACGCTCGGCGAACTGCATGCCACGCCGGCAGTCCTGATGCAGACCAAGGCGCCGCGCCCCGGCAAGCGGATCCTGCTCGAACGCATCAAGCCGCTCTGGAAGCGGCTGTCGTTCTCGAGCAAGGTCACCGCGCGCAACATCTTCCGCTACAAGCAGCGCTTCCTCATGACCGTCATCGGCATCGCCGGCTGCACAGCGCTGCTGGTCACGGGCTTTGGCCTGCGCGACTCGATCAGTGTCATCATGGGCAAGCAGTTCAACGAGATTTTCCTGTATGATGGCACGCTCTATCTGGATACCGACGCCGCTCCGGAAAAGCGCGACCTGGACAGCATCTTGGGCAAGGATCCGGAAGTCAGCGCCTGGCTGCCGATGCTGAATGAGACGGTTAGTGCCGTGCCGGCCGGCTCCGCCCGCACCTTCGAGGCGAACCTCGTGGTGCCCGTGTCGACGGATTCGTTCAGCCAGTTCTACAATCTGCGCGACCGGCGCTCGCACAAGGCCCTGCCCCTGCAGGACGAGGACGCGATCATCTCGGAGAAGCTGGCCAGCCTGCTGGCGGTCCGGGTGGGCGACCCGCTGACCTTCCGCGACTCCGAAAACCGGACCTATACGGTCAGGATAACCGGCATCGCCGAAAACTACCTCGTCCATTACATCTACCTGTCGCCGGAAGCGTTCGCCAAGGCGACGCTGCGCCAGCCGGAGCCCAATTCGGCCGCCTTCAACGTCCAGCATCCGGACACGCTGGACACGAGCGCCTTCAAGGAAAAGCTGCTGGCGAACGACGGCATCCTGGGCGTCATGTTCACGCGCGGCATCTCCGACAGCTTCAATGACACGATCGCCAGCCTCAACTTCGTGGTCCTGGTCCTGATTCTCTCGGCCGGCGCCCTGGCATTCATCGTGCTCTACAACCTGACCAACATCAACATCACCGAGCGCATGCGCGAGATCGCCACGATCAAGGTCCTCGGCTTCCGCGACCAGGAGGTCTCGGCCTACGTCTATCGCGAGAACATCGTCCTGACGCTCTTTGGCACGGTGGCCGGCATCGCCTTCGGCTTCGTCATGCACCGCTATGTCATGGGCACAATGGAGATCGACAACATGATGTTCGGCAAGGACGTCACACTGATCAGCTACCTGATCTCGGCCGGGCTGACCATGGCGTTTTCGCTCCTGGTCAACTTTGCCATGTACTACCGGCTGATGCGGATCAACATGGTCGAGTCGCTGAAGTCGATCGAATGAGGAGGAGACCGCCTTGCGTGTAAGCAAAGAGCCGGAAATCCGGAGCCAGGAGATCATCGACACCGCCCGGGCCCTGTTCGAGGCCCAGGGGCCGGCCCGTACGTCCATCACCGACATTGCGGAACGGGCCGGCATTGCCAAGGGGCTGATCTACTACTACTTCACGTCCAAGGAGACGCTGCTGGAGGCGGTGGTTGAGCAGATCGCATCTGGCGTTGACCAGGAGCTGGCGGAATGCGTTGCCAGTCCCGGCCGCGACTTCTGCGCCAAACTGACGGCGATCCTGGCAGTCTTTTTCGGCGCAATCCGGCGAAACCCGAACCTGCTCGGCACCTTGCCCGGCGAGCCGGCGGCGCGCGGCCTGGCATTCGACCGCATGCTGGCCAGTGCCGAGCGGCATGGCGCTGCCGTCCTCGAGCAGGGAGTGCGGCAGGGGCTGGTGCGGCTGGCCTATCCAGAGGAGATGGTCAAGATCCTGGTGCGCGGGTTGGGAGGCCTCTATCTGGAAGGCTGCGTCGACCCGCTGGTGCATGCCACCATCGTCGAGCAGGTCCTCGGCCTGGCACCGGGAAGCCTGCACGCGCCTGCCGGCCTCAAGCCGTCCTGAATGAATCCGGGCGACCGGTTCGCCATCGGTTCGCACGCCAGTCAGCGCGGCAGAGGCTCCCATTCGCGCTGGCCCAGCGCGAATGGACGCCAGTCAGATTAGCTCGGCAGGCCCTCCTGTTCGCGCGTGCACAGCGCGAGCCGCTCGTATGCCGGACTAGCGCCGCAGGCCTTCCCGCTCGCGCGTTTTGATCAGCCGGTAGAGCGTCTCATTGACGGGCGTCGGCACGCCGCATTCGCGGCCCAGTCGCATGACCGTGCCGGCAAGCATGTCCAGCTCGGTCTGACGGCCATTCAGCAGGTCGTCGACCATCGAGGTGGTGCTGGCTGGCGGCATGCCGGCCAGCACCTTCCGCCAGCGAAGGATATCCTGCTCGCTGAGCGGAATCTTCCGGCTGTTCGCGATGGCGATCACTTCACGCATCGCCGCCTCGACCAGGTCCTCGGCCTCCGGGACCCGCTGGAACACGCCATAGGGCGCCAGCAGCGAAGCCGATGCCTGGTTGATGCCGACATTCATCATGAACTTGTACCAGAGCGCATACAGCATGTCCTCGGGAACCTGGAAGGCGACGCCGGCCTTCTCGAACAGCCCTGCGATCGCGGTGACCCGCCTGGACCAGACCGTGTTGTCTGCTTCACCGAAGTGGATCGTGCCGGCGCTGTTGAAGCGGACCTGGTTGCCGCTGCGGTTGCCGTCGATGCCGATGACCAGGCCGTAAAGGACCTTTTCGCTGCCGAACGCCTCGCCCAGCATCGCCTCGCTGCTGATGCCGTTCATCAGCGAGAGGATGACAGTCTGCGTGCCGACGAACGGGCGCATTTCGGCGATAGCCGCTTCCAGGTGATACTGCTTGACAGCGACGATGATGAGATCGGCCGGCTCTTCTGCAGCCTGCGGCTCGCTGACCGGCAGATCGTAGCGCCGGCCATTGATGAGAAAGCCCTGGGCGCGGTAGCGGGCAGCCCGTTCGCCTTCCGCCAGGACGCGGACCAGGCCGGGCTCGAGGTCGTGGAGCTTCTGGGCCACGGCGCTGCCGACGGCCCCCACGCCCACCATCAGGATGCTGCTGATCATTTCCATGCTGCCTCCAGGTACCTGTTCAAGTTCCGGCAGCCGCTGCCTCCTGCTTCCGCGGACACAGCCGGCTGCTGGTGTGCTTCCCATCATAACGGTCCGGTGTTCCTGCTTTCAACCGGATTCTTGGTCCGTTCGGGGGCGAAATGGCCTCTGGACAGAAGGAGAGGCGCAGGCAGAACCGAGCGCCCGGCGCGTCAAGCCACGTTTTCTGCATGCGCCGCCGCCGTTTTATGTTAAGATGGATGGACGCTTACGAGGAGGAACGGCCACCTGCCACCGGCAGGGAGGCCTTGAATGGACCGGGACATGGATCGAAAGCTGGAAGACAGGATGCCCGCACCACAGCCGCAGACCCAGGGCCAGCCGCCGCGCTGGCCGGCAGCCGTCTGGCCGCGCCTCGCCGGCCTCGCCCGCCGCGCCGACTTCCGGGGCGGACTGAGCGGCGGCCTGCCGATTGCACTGGGCTACATCGCGGTATCCTTCGCCTACGGGCTGTTTGCAGCCGAAGGCGGCCTGACGCCGCTGACTGCTGCCGTTCTCTCCCTGAGCAACCTGACGTCGGCCGGGCAGTTCGCCGGCACGCAGCTGATCTTTGCCGGCGCGCCCTATATCGAAATCTTTGTCACGGTTCTCCTGATCAACCTGCGCTACATGCTGATGGCCCTGTCGCTCTCACAGAAGCTGCGCCCCGGCATCGGCGCCTTTGGCCGCGCAGCCATCGGCTACGGGATCACAGACGAAGTCTACGCCGTGGCTGCCCTGCAGCCCGGCGAACCGGGACTGGCCTATATGGCCGGACTGATCCTGCTGCCCGCCATTGGCTGGACCGGGGGCACGCTGCTCGGCGCCCTTGCCGGAACCATCCTGCCGGACACGATGCGCAGTGCGCTTGGCATCGCCCTCTATGCCATGTTTGTGGCTATCATCATCCCGCCGGCCCGCGCCAGCCGGCCGGTCCTGCTGGTTGTGCTCCTGGCCGCATCCCTCAGCGCCACCGTCCAGTCGCTGCCCGTCCTGCGCGACATCCCGGCCGGCTGGCGCCTGATCGGGGTGACCCTGGTTTCGGCCTTCGCCGGCGCGCTGCTGGCGCCGATCGAGACGGATCCGGTGGATTCAGCTGATCCGACGGATCCGGTGGATTCGGCTGATCCGGTTGATCTTCCTGGCCCGGTGGCTCCGGCTGATCCAGCCGCACCCGACGGGTCCGGGTCCGAATCGGAATCCTCGGAGCGGAAGGGGGAGGGCCGGCCATGAACAACCAATGGGTGCTGGGCGCCATCCTGGTGATGCTGGCTGCCACCTGGCTGCCGCGCATGCTGCCGCTGCTGCTGGTGCGCCGCCGGATCGACAACGTCCTTTTCCGTTCTTTCCTGCACTACGTCCCGTTCGCCGTGCTGGCTGCCATGACCATCCCGGCCATCTTCCATTCGACTGCGCGTGTCGAGTCGGCCACCGTCGGCCTGGCCGCCGCCCTGTTCCTTGGCTGGCGCGGGCGCACGCTTCTCACGGTCGCCCTGGGCGCCTCGCTGGCCGTCTTCATCGTCGAACGCCTGCTCGGCGTGGCCGGCTGAAGCCTGCCCACACTGAAGCCCGGCCCCGGACTGAAGCCTATCCAGCCTGAAACCCGGCTCAGGGCTGAAGCCAACCCACACTGAAGCCCGGCCCCGGCGGAATCCGGGACCGGCATCAGGCGCGCCTGGTGGTTCTTGAAATCAGGGATGTCGTCAGAGCCGGAAAAAGAGCGTCCAGATGACGTAGCCGGCAAACAGGGCCGTGAGCACAATCGCCACCGGGTTGGCAAAATTCAGCGAGAACCCGAAGCCGAAGCGCCGCGGGATGAAGATGTTGCTGTCCTCCGGGTTGAAATAGAACAGCGAGCCGCTCTTGTCCCGAAAGGCGAAGATTTCTTCCCGGGTCCATTTTCTCTTTTCCATGAAATTGTCTCCTTATCTGTTTCCGTGCCCGGCAGCCGCCCGTCACTGGCGGC
>CAYOHO010000083.1:6225-7649 GCA_964403755.1 uncultured Oscillospiraceae bacterium | reverse complement strand
ACCAGCATCAGATACAGCTTGTTGTTTTTCATGGCGTGTTTTCCCTCCCTGAGGTATGTGTCTTGACAGGTGTCTTGACCAGTATATCTGGTGACATCCTGGCTGTCAAGGAAAAGCAGACGCCCGAATTTGTCAAAAATTGACTGATAAACAGGTCTGGTTCAATGCCAATTGTCAATAGCCGGCGGTTTTAGCGGCGAATTCACAGGCCGCGGCTTCAGGGATGATTTCCCAGGCCGCAGCTTCAATGGCGAGTACTCAGGCCGCAGCTTCAATGGCGAGTTCTCAGGCCGCAGCTTCAGGGATGGTAGAGAACGCCGATGGCGTCCAGCGCCGCGACAATGCGGTCATAGGCAGCCGAATCGGCGCAGCGGACGGTGTGCAGGTGCACACCATCGGTGATCTGGGAAAGCGGCCGGCCCTGGGCTGCATCGAGCCGCTGGATGAAGTCATCGACATCATGGCGCGAGAACAGGTGCAGCTGGCCGACCAGCTGGCCATAAAGCGGATGCTCGACAATGACATCGAGCACGCTGCCGCCATTGTCGATGATGGTGTACAGTTCCTCCTGCAGCCGGCTCCGGTCATGCCGGCAGGCAACGGTGCCCACATGGCCGCTGAAGTCACGGCGCATGATGACATAGCCGCGCGGGGTCGCCTGGATGTCGACGCCGGCTGCCCGCAGCAGGGCAATGTCACCGACGATCACCTGCCGGCTGACCGAGAACCGGCTGGCCAGGCTGGTGGCACTGACGGGCTCCTCACCCTTGTTGAGCATGGCTGCGATCTGGCTGCGCCGTTCAGCAGACGTCATGGTCGTCCCCTTCTCTCCTGTCCGGCCCGCTCCGGTCTGTCCGGATGCCGGCCTGCCCTGCCGGGTTTTCAGTTCCGGTAGGTTCCCTTGAGCGTGCACTGGTCGAGGATGTGGCCGTCCATCGCCTTCCAGAGCTCGTTCAGGAAAAAGCCGTTCTTGAGCGGCAGCTGCGCATCGAGCGCGTAGACATGGATCTCATAAAGATGCGGTGCGTCCGGCGGAGCCATCCCTTCATAGTAGCTGGCCTGCGCCCGGGAGAGACCGCCGAGCCGGCCGCCCGAACTGGTGGCGCCCTGCACGAAGCCGACGGCATGCCGGCTTTCGTCTTCAGCCAGCTCGGTCCGGGTGAGGCTGGCGACCAGCCAGTGAATCCAGCTGAATCCGCAAACCGGGACCGCATCCTTGTCCTCGAGGAAAATGGCATATGAAACAGTTCCAGCTGGCGCCCCCTCGATCTTCAGGGGCAGGGAAATCGACGGCGTGCCTTCGGGCGACTTGGGGCCGCGCTTGCCGAAGCGGTCGGCGATGATGCCGTTGCTGATGCCTGTACTGGTGACTTTCATGTCAGTGCCTCCTTGATCCTGCCGCGGGCCGCGGCCTGATGCCGCCA
>CAYOHO010000083.1:0-6125 GCA_964403755.1 uncultured Oscillospiraceae bacterium | reverse complement strand
TCGGACTTGTTGTAGTCATACTTGCGCACGACTTCCGTGTGCGACTTGTAGATGCTGCGCTCCGGAACCACGCCGCGGACCATGGAGAGCGGATAGATATTCGTGTTGCGGCCGACGATGGCGCCCGGATTGAGCACGCTGTTGCAGCCGACCTCGACAAAGTCGCCCAGAATGGCGCCGAACTTGCGCAGGCCGGTTTCAAGCAGTTCGCCGCTGAAGCGGATCTGCACCAGCGTCTTGTCGCTCTTGATGTTTGAGGTGATCGATCCGGCGCCCATGTGGGCCTTGAAGCCGAGGACGGAGTCGCCGACATAGTTGTAGTGCGGCACCTGGACGCCATTGAAGAGCAGGCTGTTCTTCAGCTCCGTTGAATTGCCGACGACGGCATCGGCGCCGACAATGGCAGAGCCGCGGATGTAGGCGCAATGGCGGATCTCGGCGCCGCCGCAGACGATCAGCGGGCCGGTAAGGCTCGCGGATGGCGCGATGGTGGCCGTCCGGGCAATCCAGATATTGGTGCCGCGCAGTTCGAACTCATCGGCAGGGAGGGTTGGCCCGAGCGTGCGGATAAATGCCGACAGCTTCGGCAGCACTTCCCAGGGGTAGGTGCAGCCGTCAAAGATGGCGGCGGCGATGGTCTGGCTCAGGTCCAGCAGATTTTCCGTAAAGATGGCCGTGTTCATGGCGGATCCTCCTGTTCTGCGGCCCGGAGGCGCCGGTCCTGCCGGCTGCCGGGCATTCTGGCCGGCCTGGTGCTATTCGACCGTGACGCTCTTGGCGAGGTTGCGCGGCTTGTCGACATCAAGGCCCTTGTTGACGGTCACAAAGTAGGCGAACATCTGGGCCGGCGTGATGGCGACGATCGGTGCGAAGTCAGGGGCGACTTCCGGCAGCTCGATCAGGACGTCGCAGACCTCGGCGGCCTTGGCGCAGGCCGGCGTGGCGATGCCGAGCACGACGGCGCCGCGGGCCTTCACTTCCCGGATGTTGCTGATCATCTTCTCCAGCAGGTAGTCCTGGGTGAGCGGGCAGATAACGAGCGTTCCCTGCTCGATCAGGGCGATCGTGCCATGCTTGAGCTCGCCGCCGGGGTAGGCCTCGGAATGGATATAGGAGATTTCCTTGAGCTTGAGCGACGATTCCATCGAGAGCGCATAGTCGATGCCGCGGCCGATGAAGAAGATGCTGTGGGCGTTGAAATGCTCGGCGGCAAAGCGCTGGATGCTGTCCTTGGCAACCAGGACCTGGTCGAGCAGGGCGGGCAGCTTCTCCATTTCCGTGATGCAGCGGTGGTAGGCCGCGTCGTCGAGCGTGCCGTTGCGGTGCCCCATCTCGACCGCCAGCAGGCTGAGCGCCGCCAGCTGTGTGTTGTAGGCCTTGGTGGAAGCGACAGCGATCTCCGGGCCAGCCATCGTATAGATGACGGAGTCGGCTTCGCGGGCGATCGAGCTGCCGACCACGTTGACGAACGCCAGAATGCGGGCGCCGCGCTTCTTGGCTTCGCGCATGGCCGCCAGCGTGTCGAGCGTTTCACCGGACTGGCTGATGATGATGGCCAGGGTCGTGTCGGTGATGATCGGATCCCGGTAGCGGAATTCGGAGGCGAAGTCGTATTCGACCGGGATGCGCGCCAGCTTCTCGATCAGGTACTTGCCGACGACACCGGCGTGCAGCGCCGTGCCGCAGGCGATGATGCGGACCCGGTCAATGCCGGCGAGCAGGCGGTCGAGGTCGATCTCGTCGAAATGGATGGCGCCGCCGCGGATGTGTGGCGAGATGGTGTCGCGGACGGCGCGCGGCTCCTCGTGGATCTCCTTCATCATGAAATGCTCGTAGCCGCCCTTCTCGGCAGCGGTGCTGTCCCATGTGACGTGCATCGGCTGGCGGTCGACCGGGCGGCCGAACTCGTCGAACAACTCAACATGGTCGCGGGTCACGAGCACGACCTCGCGGTCCTCCATGATCAGGACATCGCGGGTGCGCGACAGGATGGCGGGAATATCGGATGCCACATAGTTGCAGCCATCGCCGAGGCCGATGATCAGCGGGCTGTCCTTTCGGGCGGCGACGAACTGGTCGGGGTTCTCGGCACTGAGAACGGCCAGGGCATAGGACCCCTCCAGGTCCTCGAGGGTTTCGCGGACGGCCGCCAGCAGGTCATGCTTCGGCATCTGCGCCAGATGGTGCTCGACCAGGTGCGCAACCACCTCCGTATCCGTCTCGGACTGGAAGACATAGCCCAGGTCGGTCAGGTAGCGGCGCAGATCCAGATAGTTCTCGATGATGCCGTTGTGGACGAGGGCGATCTTGCCGCTCATCGAGAGGTGCGGATGCGAGTTCTCGTCGCTCGGTGCGCCGTGCGTAGCCCAGCGGGTATGGCCGATGCCGATGTTGACGGTCTTGTCCTGCAGCAGGTTCTCGGCTGACAGGGCGTCGTTCAGGATCGAAAGGCGGCCCTTCTTCTTGCGCACATCGATATGGCCTTCCCTGACATAGGCCACGCCGGCCGAGTCATAGCCCCGGTACTCGAGGCGGGAAAGGCCTCCGATGATGATGGACAGGGCCGCATCCGGACCGACATAACCGACAATTCCACACATGACTGGTCTCCTCTTCTGGCGGCCCTGCGGCCGCAACCTCTGGCGGTGCCGGCACCGGCCGGTTCCGGCGTCCATGCGCCGTACCTGCCGATGATCAGTCGCCGTTCCTGCGGGTGTCCAAGCGCTGCACCGGCGAATTCAAGCACCGCTCCGGCGGGTGTCCGAATGCCGCACCTGCGGGCTCAAACGCCGTACTTGCTGACGATCAGGCGGGTGATCTGGTCCGCCATCTCGGATATCTCGTCGATGGACTCGCCCTCGATCATGACGCGGACGATCGGCTCGGTTCCCGACGGGCGCACCAGGATGCGGCCGCGGCCATCAAGGCGCTCCTCGAGCTTGCGGCAGACCTCCATGATGTCCGAATCCTCCATGGCTCGCGTCTTCTTCTCGTTCGGGACATGGGCGCTGCGCAGGACCTGGGGCAGGACCTGCATCACCAGGCGGGCCTCGGACAGGCGCTGGCCGCTGTTCTGCAGGGCGCGGAGCAGGCGGAGGGCGCTGAGCGTGCCGTCGCCGGTCGTCGAGTGGTCGAGCAGGATGATGTGGCCCGACTGCTCGCCGCCAACGGAATAGCCGCCCTTGAGCATCTCTTCCAGCACGTAGCGGTCGCCGACCTTGGTCTTCACCAGCTGGATGCCCCGCTCGCGGGCCATGATGTCAAGGCCCATGTTGCTCATGACGGTGACCACGAGGGTGTTGTCGCGCAGCTGCTCCTGGCGCTTCATGTCGAGCGCGGTGATTGCCATGATCACGTCGCCGTCAACCACGGCGCCATTTTCATCGACACAGAGCATGCGGTCGGCATCCCCATCGAAGGCGATGCCGATATCGCAGCTCTCGCGGCGCACGAGCTGGCGCAGGCGCTCCAGGTGCGTCGAGCCGCAGTTGTCGTTGATGTTGAGACCATCCGGCTCGACACCGATCGCGACCACTTCGGCGCCCAGATCGGCGAACAGGCTCGGCGCGATGTGGGCAACGGCGCCATGGGCGCAGTCGAGGCCGATCTTCCAGCCGCTCAGGTCAACGCTCATGCGGCGCTTCAGGTGCTCGGCATAGTCACGCGAGGCGTTCTTCTTCTCGATCCGCCGGCCGACATCGGCGCCAACCGGCCGATTGAGCGTCTGTTCGCTGTCCTCGTGGACGAGGGCCTCGATCTTGTCCTCCGTGTCATCCGGGAGCTTGTAGCCGCTGCCGGCGAAGAACTTGATGCCGTTGTACTCATAGGAATTGTGCGAAGCCGAGATCATGACGCCGGCATCGCAGTTGTACTTGCGGACCAGGTAGGCAATCGCGGGGGTCGGTATGACGCCGCAGATAAAGGCGTCGGCCCCGGCGGAGCAGATGCCGGAGACCAGTGCCGATTCCAGCATGCCGCAGGAGATGCGCGTGTCGAGGCCGACCAGGATCACGGGCTTGTGGCTGCATTCGCCAGCCAGGACAATGGCGCCGGCAAGGCCGAGACGGAAGGCCAGGTCGGGGGTAAGCTCTTTATTGGCGATCCCGCGGACGCCGTCGGTTCCGAACAGTCTGGACATCATTCACCTCATCAGGCAGAAATTGCGGATTGCAAGCTCATTATATCATGGAAGCAAACAGCCAAATATTGCACTCCCAACACGCTTTTTACCGAATTTATATTACATTTTCATTGCGTTTAAATTTCCGCAGCGTAACAATTCGTGAAAAATGGCTGGATAGCGGCCTTTCAAGGTTTTTGCATTGTTACGGAATTATTACAGTCATTTCTTATAAGCGCGTGATTTATCCAGCCAGTTACTTGCTGCGGATGCTGACCGTGATGTTTGCCGGCGAAATGTAGGTCGGCCGCAGATGGGTCAGACGGGCAACCCGGATAAGGACCGGGAGCTGGGTGATGCCGGTGTTCGTGACACTGGCAAAGTCGACATAGGCGGTCACATCCTCGGCCCGCAGATCGGCGATCGTATTCTGGCGGCCCATCAGGGTCACCTGGACGCTCTCGATCGGCACCTGCACGTCGAAGCCCTTGCCCTCGGCCGTTTCGATGCCTTCGTAGCGCAGGGTGGTCGTAAAGGTGCGCGAGGCAACCGGATTGATGGTGACCTGGACGTAAAGGAACAGGACAAGTGCGATCGCAAACGAGGCTGCCAGCAGCAGAATCTGCTGCCGGCGCGGCGGCTTTGGCCGGACGGCCGACTTCGGGTCTTCGATCAGGATGGTGCTGCGGCTGCGGGCAGTCCGACGCTGGGCGGATGAACCCGGTCCGTCACCGGCGACTGCGGCTGCGGGCGCTAAGGCGGGAGCCGGATCGGCCGGCCTTCCCTCCCCGGCTTCGCTGCGCAGTTCTGCCGATTCGGCCTTCCGTTCGCTGCCATCTGCCTTCCGTTCACTGCCATCGGGCTTCCGCTCGCTGCCATCGGGGCGCTTGCGGTCAGTCATGCGGTCCTCACCGGGCGCACTGAGCCCGGCGGGGCGCGGGCGACGGTCGCGCACGGCGGTAACAGCCGCGTCACGATCGGCACGGCGGCCGCGGAACAGACCGGTCCAGCCCTTGGCCGGGCGGGTGGGATTGAGCAGCTTGTGCAGCAGGGTGCGCAGGGCATCGGCGTTGTCGAGCACGAACAGGCGGCCTTCCATGGCGATGCTGATCGTACCGCGCTCCTCGGAGACGACAATGGCAATGGTATCGCCGATCTCGCTGGCGCCGACGGCGGCACGGTGACGGGTGCCGGACACGCGGCGGAGATGGTAGTTGTCGGACAGCGGCACATGGATGCGGGCACCGGCGATGCGGCCGCCGCGGATCAGGACAGCGCCATCGTGCAGCGGCGAGCCTTTATAGAAGATCTGCTGCAGGACCGTGGCTGAGATGGACGAATCAAGCGTGACCACGTTCTCCTGGTCGAGCAGTTCGCCAAGCCGGGTTTCGCGCTCGAGAATGATCAGGGCGCCCGTGCGGGTGGCGGACATCTGCTCGCAGGCGCGCACAATCGATTCGATCATGTTCTGGATCACGCTGGCACTGACCGCATATTCGCCGCCGGCGGTCAGCATGCTGAACGAATTGCGCCCCACGGTCTCGAGGGCACGCCGCAGCTCCGGCTGGAAGATGATGACGAACGCGATGGCCAGGACAGAGATCGTGTTGTTGAGGATGAAGCCGAGGGTGGTCAGGCCGGCGAGGCTGCCCGCCAGGGCAAAGGCAATGATCAGGATAACACCCTTGAGCAGCTGCCAGGCGCGCGAGTCGCGCAGCAGGCGCAGGATGTAATAGATGACCATGGTGGTGGTGAGTACGTCGAGCATCGCGATGGCGATGTCAAGCGGCCCGCCGAACAGGATCAGTCCACTCGTGATGTCGCGGAACAGTTCAGTAAAGAACCGTCCGATGCCTGTCAGGATGTCCCCGTTCATCCGAAGCCGAATCCTCCCGCCGGGTCTGCCGGGCACCCGTTCCGGGCCTGCCGCCGCAGAATGCCTTTTGTCACATATGCAAGATATTATATACCAAAACAGGCACCGATTGCGACAGAAGCGGCACAG
>CAYOHO010000082.1:0-7661 GCA_964403755.1 uncultured Oscillospiraceae bacterium | reverse complement strand
CGGTGCCGAAGGTGCCCTTGCCGGCGGCACACCAGACATTGACGCCGTCCGTATCGAGCACCAGCAGCCACGCGTCCAGACTGGCCAGCTCGCGGCGGACCCGGTCGAAGGTCATCTTGTAGTTGGCGGTCACCAGGACCGGCGAGCGGTCGTCCGGATTGCCCAGACCATAGAGACCGGGCTCGATTGTGTAGTCCATCCGGCCAATCGACCAGCGGCATTTCCAGGAGCCCAGGATGTCGGCGAATTCAAGGCGGGTTGAGACCAGGGGAATATCGCCCGTGGGCGTGCCGATCTGCCCGGTCACCCAGCGCGGCAACTTCGAGGGCGCACCGGCAGGGTCAGCTGTTGCGCACGCCTGACCGGCTGGCTTGCGCCGGCGGCCGGTTGGACCGGCACTGCCGCAGCAGCTGGCGGATGCGGCTTTTGGGGTCGGGCCGCAGCAGCTCACGGATGCGGCTTTCCGCGTCGGGCCACAGCCGCTGGCCGATGCCGTAGCAGCTGGTGTGCCGCAGCAGCTGGCCGCTTCCGGCGGCGTACCCGCCGCATCCGGCCTGACACTGCCGGCGTCAGCGGCTGTGCCGCTCGGCCGGAGGGGCCTGCCAGCCAGCCTGAAGGTCCTGGCGGGAGCCGGTCTCCCGCTGCCTTTCTGTTCATCCATCGCCGGGTCTCCTCCGTTCATGTGCCGCAACGCCCCTGGCTGCAGCAGCCGGAGGTGCGAATGGCAGCCAGCAGGATTTCGGCGCTTTCCACCACCTGGCTGCGCTTTCCTGCCGGGAGTGCCTGGTAGATCTGCCCGAAATAGGCGTCCAGATCGCCGTCGATCCGCGAAAATAGCGCCCGTCCGCTTTCTGTCAGGCGAATGGCAATATAGCGGCGGTCATCCGGATGGACATCCCGCTCGCAAAAGCCCTGTGTGACCAGGTTGCTGACCGTCCGGCTCAGCGTGCTCTTGTCCAGGTTCAGCCGGCTGGCCAGGTCGTTCAGCGAAATCTCGCCCGCCCGGCCGATCGCCTCCAGCGCGTCTGCCTGCGCCAGCGTGATGCCGCAGCAGGACTTCTCGGCCTCGTCAAGCGTTTCAAGCATCCAGACGATGCCCTGGAGATGCTGCTTCAGCTGGTTTGCTTCATCGATCAATCGAATCACCTCGATAACAATTGTAACACAAAACAGTTGTGAGTTGCAATCGATTATGACTTGTTGCGCCACGGCCGCAATGCTAATGTAAAGTCAAGCTCCAGAGCCCATGAACCAAGCCCGGCCGGTACGGACCGGTCAGCCGACAGGGAGGACTTCCAGATGGCAGACAGAAGCACCAGCATCAAGGTTGACGCATTCATCGAACGGGAAGAGAAGTGGCAGGCGGAATTCGCCGCACTGCGCCGGATCATCCTCGACTGCGACTGCGGACTGGTGGAGGACTTCAAGTGGGGTGTGCCCTGCTATACCTTCCAGGGCCAGAACGTCGTCCTGATCCATGGGTTCAAGGCCTATTGCGCCGTCCTCTTCGTCAAGGGCGCCCTGCTCCAGGATCCCCATGGCATCCTGGTCCAGCAGACGGAGAATGTCCAGGCCGCCCGTCAGGCCCGGTTCACCAGCGTGGCTGAAATTGAAGCCAGGGCGGAAGCCCTGCGTGCGTCTATCCTCGAAGCCGTTGAAATCGAGCGTTCCGGACGGGAGATCGACTTCAAGAAGACGGCCGAGTTCGCCATGCCGGACGAGCTTCGCCTACGCTTCGAGTCGCAGCCCGAACTCAAGGCGGCCTTCGAGGCCCTGACGCCGGGCCGCCAGCGGGCCTATCTGCTTCATTTCTCGGCACCCAAACAGGCCACGACCCGGGAAGCACGCATCGAGAAGGCGGCGCCCCGGATCATGGCCGGCAAGGGTCTGAATGACTGAATGAAGCGATCCGCCGCGCCGGACCGGCCTGCCGCGACTACTTGGCAGCGATGCCGTTGACGTAGAGGGTGTGGCCGTTCAGGCTGACATTGGCGAGGCTGCCATTAAAGGCCGTGACGTAGCTGTCCTTTGTGAGCGTCCAGGTGCTTGTCGCGTCGAGCGTGACGGTGAGCGCCTTGGCCGCTGTCTTGTCGGCGTTGATCGAGCCGGTGAATGTGCTCTTCTGCGTCAGGGAGAGCGCAAGGGTCGAGATGGCATCGACCGAGATGTCGCCAGTCAGGGCCTGGGCCGAAGCCGTGAATGTGCAGCGGCCGCCATTGGCGCCTGCGGTGCCCCAGCCGCGCGAACCGTCGTTGCCGGCGACGCGCAGCAGGCTGCCCGTGCTGGATAATGTCATGGCCACCCCGCTCAGGCTGACCTTGCATTCCGTGTTGGTGACGTAGAACATGTCGCCGGCTTTGGCCGTCAGGCTGCCGCCGGTCATCGTGAAGCTGCTGTTGCCGACCTGGGCGTCACCGGACATGCTCTGATAGAGCATGACATTGTGCAGGTTCTCGCCGGCAGTGCCGGTCATGCCGGTCATGTTGCCGGTGACCGAGCAGTTCTCGAGGGCGACCGAGTTCAGGCCTTCGACCACGATGGCTTCCGACTTCTCGGCGCTCAGGGTCGCGTTGCGGACCGAGATGTCGGCCGTGCTGTAAACTGCCGGTGCGCCTGAGCTTCCGGTGGTCGTGTAGGTTCCGCCGTCGACGACCAGGGTTCCGCCGCCGCGGTCGCTGCGGATGGCCGCCTTGTTGTCAGAGACGACGGTCAGATTCGTGGCATTGAGCTTGCCGCCGCCGGCGACCTCGATGCCGCCGCTGTTGCCGCCAGACACGCTGATCCTGGTGTCCTTGATGTTGATGGTGGCGTTGTTGTAGGCGAAGACGCCGTTGGCGCCCTCGGCGGCTGCGGTGACCGTGCCGCCGCTGATGTTCAGGGTAGCGCCATTGAGGGCGAGGATAGCCGCATTGAGGCCGTAGAAGCTGCTGGCATCGCTGCTGGAGGCCGTGCCGGCGGTCTTTGCGACGGAGACGCCGGACAGCGTGGCGGTGATCGAGCCTTCGGCCCGGAGGGCGTTCTCATCATTGGCGGTCGAGGTGAAGCTGCCGCCGCTCAGCGTTTCACCGTCCTTGAGCACCCGGGCGCCGGTGCCGGTGCTGACCGAGGCGGTGCCGCCGGAACCGCCGGGAGGCCCGCCAGCGGGCGGTGTGCCATTCGGAGGTGAGCCGGATGGCGGCGTGCCGCCGGGCTGGCCGGAAGCTGAACCGGTCGCGGACGTACCGCCAGCGGCGCTCGTGTTCGTGCCAGCGCTCGTGCTCGTGCCGGCGGTCGACGATGTGCCGGCGACGGCCTTCGTGCTGGCTGATGTCGTCGAGCCCTGCGTGGAACAGGCCGTCAGGGCGACCAGCCCGAGCGCCAGCAGGATGGTCAGCAGGTAGACGGATCCAAGCATCAGGAAGGATTTTCGGAGAATTCTGGCATTTCTCATGACAATACCCCATCTCACGACTGGCAGCTGCGGAGCGCCCGCCGTGTCAGCCGATTATCTGATGAGTCCATCATGGGCGCACAGTTTGACGATCGTGTGACGAGCGGCTGAAGAATGGCGCACTTTAGCGGCGGGTCAGGCTGTCCGGCCGCGTGGCCGGGAACACCCGGTTCATGCGCATCCGCCGGCTCAGGCGTGGCGGCGGACCAGGGCAAGCAGCCGGCTGGCCAGACCGGGACCGAGATTGAAGACGGCCAGGCCGACGATGATGATGATGCTGCCCGCCCACTGCAGGGCGCTCATGCGCTCGTTCAGGGCGATCCGGGCAACCAGCAGACCAACGACGGGCACCATCAGGGACAGCGGCGCCACTCGGCCGGTTTCATAGCTGGCCATCAGGTGGTTCCAGATGCTGGTGCCGAGCAGGGTCGAGCCCCAGGCGAGGAAGAGGAGCGCCAGGACCGTCGGCAGGCTGATGTCGTGCACGGCCGCCCAGACAACGCCTGGCGGGTCCATGGCAAAGGCGAGCGCGAGCAGCGGGATCGGCGGGATCAGGGCGGCCCAGGCAACCAGGCTCACCATGCTGAGTGTTTCACCGGAGCGGGCGGCGACCATGGCGGCATGCTTGGCGACCAGCGATGCCAGACTCCAGAAGCCCGCGGAGACAATCGACAGGACCAGGGCCAGCAAGGGAATGGCCGCGCCGCCGGCAGGGGCGGCTGACAGCCCGATCAGGCCCAGGCCGGCGGCGGCAATCAGCAGGCCGATGGCCTGCCGGGCCTGCAGCCGCTCGCGATAGAACAGCGCCGCCAGCAGGATCGTGATGAAGGACGAGCACTGCGATACGACCGAGGCCAGGCCGGCCGGCATGCCGATGTAGATGCCATAGAAGCTGAAGGCGAACGTGCCGATGACCAACGCGCCGTAGGCGAACAGATAGCGCCGGGCGATTCGGGGCGGGCGAACCAGAAGGCAGGCGGGCAGGGCGACCAGCACAAAGCGCAGGGAAGCCAGCAGCATGGGCGGCATGATGCCGATGCCGACCTTGGATACCGTGAAGTTGGCGCCCCAGGCAAGGACAAACACGCTCGTCAGAAACCAGTCGATCTTCTTCATGGCGGACTCACCTTTTCCTGCCGGAATAGCGTCAGCGTGATTATAACGGATTCACCAGAGCGTTGGCGGGTGAAATCCGCTCCAGTCAGATTGTGGGCGCGATTCTGAACATTTCCCGTTCAGGCGGCCGGATGCATGATCGAGAAACCGGCCGCATAGGCGACCAGCCCGAAGGCCATTGTGACCGCGATGTAGGCGAGTGCATTCTTCCACTTGCTGTCCCGGAACAGGCTGAAATCTTCGTACATGAAGGTCGAGAACGTGGTGAAGGCGCCCAGAAAGCCGTCGGCTGCAAACAGGAGCGCGTGGCCCTGGATGCCGCTGCCGGACACAAGGCCCAGCAGCAGGGCGCCGAGCGCGTTGACGCAGAAGGTGGCGAGCGGGATGCCCGGCGCCGGGCGCTGCGCCAGCATCTTGCCAACCTGGAAGCGGGCCAGGCTGCCGAGCGTGCCGCCGAGACCGACCAGCAGCACGTTCATGACGGATCACCTCCGGACGGCCGGCGACGATTCAGATAGATATGGGCAAGCCGGGACGCCAGGAAAACGCTGGCAAGCCCCAGGGCCAGCGACAGCGCGGCGTAGACCAGGGCCGGCAGGATCCAGCCCTGCTGCAGCAGCTGGACAATTTCGCGGCAGATGGAGGAAAAGGTTGTCAGGGCGCCCAGAAAGCCGGTGACGATGCCAAGCCGGACGGGCTCGCTGATCCGCCGGGTCTCGAGCGCCAGGGTCATGACCAGCCCGATGGCCAGGCAGCCAGCCAGATTCACGGCCAGCGTGTGCAGCGGAATCCAGCCGAAGCCATACCCGATGCCCGCAGACTTGGCCGCGAAGCGCAGGATCGCGCCGGCAAATCCGCCCAGCCCGATGTAGACATGCTTTTTCATTATCAAAGTGGCTCCTTGATGCTGCCTTGCCGGCGCCTGTCTTTTCCGGCTGCAGCCGGGACCAATCGCCTTCGGGCCAGGCGAACGCGGAAATTGACTTATTGCTGATTATAGCACCGGCATCCGGAAACGTGCTTCCAGTTTCCCGAGATGGCCCTTGCGCTCGCCGCGGCGCTGGCACATGATGGTAGAAAGACATCATCCGGCCAGCCCTCCGGGCTTTCGCAGTGCCAGGCATGGAGACGCACATGGACAAGCCTTTGGACAAGCATAAGGATCAGTCTGGGTTCAAGCCGATGGATTCCTTCTGGTCGCTTCCTGCAGATGCGGTCCTCAGCCAGCTGGAAAGCCGGTCCGAGGGCCTTGCGGAGAGCGAGGCCAGCCGGCGGCTGGCGGAACATGGCCCCAATTCACTGGGCAAGGCGAAACGCGCCGGCCCGCTCCTGCTGCTGCTCTCGCAGTTCAAGAGCCCCATCATCCTCATTCTGCTCTTTGCCACGGGACTTTCGATCTATCTGGGTGACACGTCCGATGCCCTGATCATCCTGGCCATCGTGCTGTTCAGCGGCTTGCTGGGCTTTGGCCAGGAATACGCAGCCAATGCGGCAACCGAGAAGCTCTTTGCCATCGTCCAGGTCAAGACCACCGTCCTGCGGGACGGCCAGTCCGCAGAAATCGGCGTCGACCGGGTCGTGCCGGGAGACATCGTCCAGCTGAAGGCCGGCGACATCATTCCCGCCGACGGCCTGATCCTTGCCTCGAACGCCCTGTTTGTCGACGAGTCGACCCTCACCGGCGAAACCTACCCGGTCGAAAAGGAGCCGGGCGTGCTTCCGGCTGCGACCGGGCTCAGCCAGCGCCAGAACTGCCTCTGGATGGGCACGCATGTCGTCAGCGGCTCGGCCACGATTGCCATCGTCCACACGGGACGGGACACCGAATTTGGCTCCATCTCCGAACATCTGCGGCGCCGCCCCAGCGAGACCGATTTCGAGCGCGGCATCCGCCGGTTCGGCTACCTGCTGATGGAAATCACCCTGCTGCTCGTCCTTGCCATCTTTGCGATCAATGTCTTCTACAAGCGGCCGGCCCTCGACGCCTTCCTGTTTTCACTGGCGCTGGCGGTCGGCCTGACGCCGCAGCTGCTTCCGGCCATCATCAGCATCAACCTGTCGCATGGCGCCAAGGCCATGGCCGCCAAGAAAAGCATCGTCAAGCGCCTTTCCGCGATCGAGAACTTCGGCAGCATGGACATCCTCTGCTCCGACAAGACCGGGACCCTGACCACCGGCACGGTCGAGATCCAGGGGGCGCTGGACATTGACGGCCAGGCGAGCGACCGGGTCTTCCTCTACGCCTACCTCAACTCCAGCTTTGAAACCGGGTTTGCCAATCCCATCGACCAGGCCATCCGTGCATCTCGGCAGCCGGACATTTCGCGATTCCGCAAGCTGGACGAAGAGCCTTATGACTTCACGCGCAAGCGCCTGAGCATCCTGGTCGAGGAGACAGCCCTGCCGGGCGGCGATCAGGGTGAAGCGCCTGTCCGGCGCCATGTCATGATCACCAAGGGCGCGCTCAAGAATGTGCTTGCCTGCTGCACGCAAGCCGAGACGGCCGACGGCCGCATCGTTGCACTGGCCGAAGTCCAGGACGAGATCGAGCGGCAGTTCGAGGAACACAGTGCCCGGGGTCACCGGACGCTGGGCCTCGCCTGGAAGGACAACGGCGACGATCCCCGAATCGAGCCCGACCACGAGGTCGACATGATATTCCTCGGACTGATCACGCTCTATGACCCGCTCAAGCCGGACATCAAGGATGTCATCGGCCAGCTGAAGCGCCTCGGTATCGCACTGAAGGTCATCACCGGCGACAACCACCTGATCGCCCTGAGCATCATGCGCCAGCTCGGCATCCCCGAGACGCAGATCCTGACCGGCGCCGAGCTGCACGACACCAGCGACCAGGCGCTCGTCCGGAAGGTCGGCGATGTCAGCGTGTTCGCCGAGGTCGAGCCCAGCCAGAAGGACCGCATCATCCTGGCCCTGAAGAAGGCCGGGCATGTCGTCGGATACATGGGCGACGGCATCAACGACGTCTCGGCCCTTCATGACGCCGACGTCGGCATCTCGGTCAACAGCGCTGTCGATGTCGCCAAGGAGGCAGCCGACATCGTCCTGCTCGAAAACGACCTCGGGGTTCTGGTCGAGGGCGTGCTTTCCGGCC
>CAYOHO010000081.1:0-7730 GCA_964403755.1 uncultured Oscillospiraceae bacterium | reverse complement strand
TCCGGCTTCCCGGGCTTGGCCTTGCCGCCCGGCTTTCCGGCCTTGGTCTTGTCGTCCGGTTTTCCCGCCTTGGGCTTGTCTTCAGGCTTTCCGGCCTTGGTCTTGTCGTCCGGCTTTCCGGGCTTGGCGCTGTCTTCCGGCTTTCCGGCCTTGGTCTTGTTGTCCGGCTTTCCGGGCTTGCCCTTCTCGTCCGGCTTCCCCTGCTTGATCATGATTGCCTCCTGCGGATCCGGATGGCCGGTGTCAGGCCATAGACGGTGCGGAAGAGCTGGCCGCTGCGGGCAACCGCCCACTGCTCCAGGATGATGTCGCGGCTGCTGGTCACGACCAGCGTGAGCTGGCCGGCGCTGGTCTGGACTTCATGGATGCCGATCTTCTGCATGTGGCCGGTGTCGAGCGCATTGGCCAGACGCAGGATGGCGGCGAGCTTGGCAATGTGCAGCCGCTCGGCCTCCGGCAGGGCCATGTAGGCGCTGTCGGCCGTCAGGCTGGCAAAGTCGCTGTGGAAGCGGGCGACAAAGGCCGCGATCCGCCGCTCTTCATGGCTGAGGCCGATGAGCTCGAGCGACATGATGAGGTTGTAGGAGCGGATGTCGTGCCGCGTCATGTTGATGTACTTCCCGCTGTCGTGGAGGATGGCGGCAATCTGCAGCAGCAGGCGCGAGCGGCTGCCGAGCCGGTGCAGGCGGAGGGTGGCGTCGTAGATCTCGAGTGCCGAGCGTTCGACGTAGTCGGTGTGCTTCCGGTCGATGCGGAAGCGGCTGGCGATCTGGCGGCAGTCCGAGACCAGATCGCGGCTCTGGTCGTAGCGCGGCCGGTATTCGCCCAGCCGGGCCGCCAGGTCGATCAGCAGCCCGTCGCAGAGCGAGGCGGACGGCAGATGGAAGCCGGAGGCTCCGGTGAAGCGCAGCAGCTTGTGCATGATCATCGCGCTCGGGAGCAGTAGGGTCGCGTTTTCGGCCGGGATGTCGAAATCGATGGTCAGGCCGCGCGGCTGGTCGGAAAGCAGGCGCTGGTACACGAGCTCGAAGGCCTTGCGGCTCAGATAGGGCCGCTCGCCTTCACCCGGCAGCAGAGCCGAGGCCATGCGCTGGATATAGGGCATGTCGCCGCAGAGGACGACCAGGTTCTGGTAGGACATGTTCTTGGGCTCGAGCGACCGGTAGTTGTCGAGGTCGCTGGAGATGTACTCCTCGAGGAGGGCCGCATAGTCGGAGGTCAGGCGCTGCAGGTCGGCCAGCAGTTCGCGCACGCGCAGCGAGCCGAGCAGCATGTTCTGGCTGAACAGGAAGTCGCCGCGGTCGTAGGCCGTGGCCTGGACGCTGCCGGAGCCGATGTCGACAATCAGCGTTCCCTGCCGGATCAGCTCCTCGAAGTCCGGCATGAGCTCGGCGAGGGCGACCGTATGGTAGTACTTCTCCTCGGCGTTGGTGAGCACGCGCACGGCAATGCCGGTCTCGCGGCTGATCTGGTCGAGCACGTAGGCCGCGTTCGACGCTTCCCGGAAGGCACTGGTCGCAACCGCCAGCACTTCCTGGACGTTGTATTCGCGGAACTTGTCGGCAAAGCCGTCGAGGATGCCGATGCACTCGCGAACCAGGCCATGGCTGATCTCGCCGGTGCTGTAGGTGTCGGAGCCCAGCGGCAGGGTGCGCCGCATCGTCTCCACGATGCGCGGCAGCGCCTGGCCCGGCAGTTCGGCGATGTATAGGCGGATCTCATGCGAGCCGACATCGATGGCGGCATAGCGTTTGCGGCGGCCCATGGCTTTCTCCCTTCCGGCTGGCGGATGGCGTTTTTCTTCAGCTGGCGGACGTCGTTCCTGTCTCGCTGGCTTGTGTCTGTCCCCGGGCGGTTTCAGCGGGGCAGGTCGCCGAATGATGTGCCCAGGGCACGGGCGCTGGCAACGATCGAGGAGTCGGCCGGCACGAGCTTGAGCTTGCCGGCGACGTCGGCCAGCGGTACGGGAATGACCTCGTGCCCCCGCATGCCGACCATGTAGCCATAGCGGTTCTCGAGAACCAGCCGGGCGGCGGCGGTGCCGAAGCGGGTCGCCAGCACACGGTCGAAGGCCGAAGGGTGTCCACCGCGCTGGTAGTGGCCCGGGATCGTGACCCGGATCTCCTGGCCGATGGCGGCTGCCAGGCTGGCAGCCACCTCGTAGGCAACCGAGGGATAGGTGCTGCTCTGGCGCTGCTGGGTGCGCGCCTTCTTGCTCAGCCCGGCCTGAGTCGTGCTGATGGCGCCCTCGGCGAGGGCGATGATCGAGAAGCGCTTGCTCTGCTGGGCCCGGCGGCGCAGGGCAGCGGAGATGGCGCCGATATCGTAGGGAATCTCGGGGATCAGGATGATGTCGGCCCCGCCGGCGATGCCGGCGTAGAGGGTAAGCCAGCCGGCGGAATGGCCCATCAGCTCGATGATGAACACGCGGCCATGCGATGTGGCCGTGGTGTGGATGCTGTCAATGACATCGGTTGCAACGTCGACGGCACTGTGGAAGCCGAAGGTGACGTCCGTGCCCCAGAGGTCGTTGTCGATCGTCTTGGGCAGCGTGATGACAGGGACGCCGCGCTCGCACAGCAGGTTCGCCGTCTTGTGGGTGCCGTTGCCGCCAAGGATGACCAGGCCGTCCAGCTCGTGGCGGCGGCTGTTCTCGACCATGCGGTCAAGCCGGGTCTGACCGTCGGGCTGGCTGGGATCAAGCGGCAGGCGCATCGTCTTGAATGGCTGGCGCGAGGTTCCGAGAATGGTGCCGCCCAGCGTCAGGATGCCGGAGAAGTCGGAGGGGCTCATGATGCGGAACTGGTCTTCGATCAGGCCTTTGTAGCCGTCGAGGAAGCCGATGACCTCCACATCCGGCAGCGCCTCGTAGAGCGCCTTGGCGACGCCGCGCATGGCCGTGTTGAGGCCCTGGCAGTCGCCGCCGCTGGTAAGCAAGCCGATTCTCTTCACAGTCGCCTCCTCGTCCGCACAGCCGGCTGGCGGCTGCTGCAAGCAGCCGGTGCGGGCGGTGGACAGCATCATTTTATCGCATCGCAACCGGGAAAAAAAGCGCGGTCTCCGCCAGGGGCCCGGACCCGGCAGCGTCCAAGATGTACACAGGCGAACACTTCGGCTATAGTTAAAGGAAAAGCGTCCCTTTCCCGAAGATGTCCGCGCAGCGGTCCGGGACGGATGGCCGGCCTGGCCTCCGGGTGGACGGAAGACGAGGAGTGACCTACCGCATGGAACCTGCAATCGACAATGTCAGTGACGTGCGCCTGGCTGTCCTGATCGACGGCGACAACATTTCCTACCAGAACATCCGGGCGATGATGGAAGAGATCGCCCGCTATGGCAATCCCACGATCAAGCGCATATACGGGGACTGGACCCGCCCCAACCTCTCGGGCTGGAAGAACATCCTGCTCGACTATGCCATCACGCCCATGCAGCAGTTCGGCTATACCTCGGGCAAGAACGCGACCGACTCGGCCATGATCATCGACGCGATGGACATCCTCTACTCCGAGCGGGTCGACGGCTTCTGCCTCGTCTCGAGCGACAGCGATTTCACGCGGCTGGCGACGCGGCTGCGCGAGGCCGGCAAGGTTGTCTACGGCATCGGCGAGCAGAAGACGCCGAACGCCTTCATTGCCGCCTGCGACCGCTTCATCTACATCGAGATCCTGCAGACGCCCGTGCACGACGAACCGGCTGCGCCGGAGCGCGAGCTCGAGTCGGCGGAGCAGAAGGCGGCGAAGCCCGGCCAGGCAGCCCAGCCCGCGCAGCCGGCCCAGGCCAAGAAGGCGACCGGCTTCAAGAAGGTCAACCGCGAAGTGATCGCCCTGATCGATGCCACAATCCGCGACCTCGAGGATGAAAACGGCTGGGCCTACCTCGGCGAGGTCGGCCAGCTGCTGCTGAAGAAGCAGCCGTCGTTTGACGCCCGCAACTACGGCTTCACCAAGCTGACGCCGATGATCAAGGCAATCAACCGGTACGAGATCGACGTGCGCGAAGCACCGCACTCGTCATCCAAGCACATTTACATCCGGATCAAGGGAACAGTCTGAAATCCGGCGGGCCATTCCAGCCCGCACGGCGATTCGGCCTGGACAGCCGGGGATTCCGCCTAGGCTGTCGGCGATTCCGCCTGGACAGCCGTCGATTCGGCCAGCACATTGGCCGCCGCAGATGCGGCGGCCTTTTTCGTGCCGTTCGCCTCGATCTGCATCAGCGAAGGCAGGAAAAAGCAGACAATGCCGATGAGGGCGCTGATCAGGCCGGGAACGTAGATCAGCGGCATGAGGCCGACCAGTTCGGCCAGCGGGCCGGCAAAGACCAGGCTGAGCGGCATTGCCGACATGCAGAGGGTGCCGATCAGCGACATCACGCGGCCAAGCATCTCGTGGTCGACCTGGCTCTGGACAATGGCCATGGCCGGGGCATTGATGAAGGTTGAGCCAAAGCCGCAGACCAGCATGCAGACCAGGAACAGGCTGTAGCCCTCGGGGCGGATGAAGCCGGCGATCGTCAGGATGACGCCGCAGACGACCTGGCCGATGTTGATGTTGAGGATGCGGCGCCGCAGGCCGCCCCAGACCGTCAGGCTGAGACTGCCCAGGATGATGCCGATGGCGAGGGCCATCTCGACAAAGCTGTACTCGCGGGCGCCGCCGCCGAAATGCTGGTGCACGATCAGCGACATGAGCGTGACGAGGGGCGACAGCAGGAAGTTCGAGAGCGCAAAGATGCCGATCAGGATGGTGAGACCGCGCCAGCGGCGGATATAGCGCAGGCCGTCGCGCATGTCGCTGAGGTAGCCCCGGAAGCTGGCGGCATGGGCATCCGCCGGGCGCACGCTCTTGATCCGGACCGGCAGGATCAGGACGATGGCGATCATGGCAGTAACGACGTCGACCATGAGGACGAACGGCAGGGCGAAGCTTTCGATCATCAGGGCGCCGAGCAGCGGCGAAGCCAGGTTGACGCCGGAGCGGACGATCTGCATCAGCGAATTGACGCGGACGAGGTGCTCAGCCGGCGCGATCTGCGGCATGGTTGCCTCGAAGGCGGGCTGATGGAAGGCGCTTCCGACCGAACGCAGGGCCAGGAGCAGGAAGACCAGCCAGATGCTGAGCCAGCCAAGGCGAAACAGCAGGGCCATGAGCAGGGTCACGAAGGCGATGGCGCCATCGGCCAGGATGAGGATCGTCTTGCGGTTGATCCGGTCGGCGACCGCGCCGGCGAACGGACTGATCAGGAGCATCGGCACCAGGCCGCAGATCGAGGCGGCAGAAAGCACGACGGCAGAACCGGTCTCACGGGTCAGCCACCAGATGATGGCGAACTGGACCAGGCCCGATCCGAGCAGGGAGAATCCCTGCCCGACGAGAATGAACAGGAACTGCTGCCACCAGTGGCCATTCTGCTGCGAACGCCGCGTTTGCGCTGTCATTCAGTTCTCCCGTGAAGCCGTCTTGAAGCGTCCGGATGGATGCTGGCACCGGGCAGCCATGTGCCTGGCCGCCGATGCCGATCGGATGATTGATTATAACGCATATGGGCATTTTGCAACAAGCCGTCGCCGAATTTCAGAAACAGGATCGGATCAGACGTGATGTCGATCCATCTTCAGGCCTCCGGTTCGGCTGCCGCCGCTGGGCTGCCCGTGGCCATGATTGCGTTTCGCTTCGGTCTGAATTATAATTAGCAGGCGCTTGACGGATTTCAGGGGCTGTCCGGCACAGCCCGCCGGAAAGGCGGCAGCAGCGAGGTGTAGCGCAGTTGGTAGCGCGCCTGCTTTGGGAGCAGGATGTCGCAGGTTCAAATCCTGTCACCTCGACCAGTGGCACGGCCATCCGCCGGCGGAAACGCCAGCGGATGGCCTTTTGCTTGCCTGACGGGCAGCGGAGGGACCGGGTGCCCGCACAGCGGCAGCGGATCAGTCCGTCACCGGTCCACAGGCAGCAGACGGACCGGAGGAGGAAGGCATGAGCATTGGACTGCAGCGGGGCCGGGTCGAGCTGGCCGACCATGATGCCGGGTGGGCGGCCATTGCCGGCGAAGCCATCGCCCGGCTCCGGCAGGTTTTCGGGCCGGCGGCGGCCGATATCCAGCACGTCGGCAGCACGGCCATCGCCGGAATCAAGGCGAAGCCGATCATTGACCTGGCGGTTGCCGTGGCAGACCTCGGTGACGTTTCGGCGTTCCTGCCGGCGCTGGCTGCGGCAGGCTTCCTCCATGTCCTGGAAAACGATGATGAGAGCCAGGTCTTCCTGCGCTGCGGCGATGCCGGCCGGACGTTCACGACCCACCACATCCATGTGGTCCGGCTGGATGGCGATGAATGGCGCGACTATCTCCTGCTTCGCGACTACCTGAATGCGTGCCCCGATGCCGCCATGGCCTACGAAGCGGTCAAGCGCCGGCTGCGCGAGCAGTATCCGGCCGACCGCGACGCCTATACCGAGGGCAAGTCTGCCTTCATCCGCCGGACGCTGACTGAAGCGACGGCGTGGGCGCAGGCACGGGCGCAGGCGCTGCCTTCTCAAGATTGGCCACCCGCGACAAATCGTCAAGGATCCCGGTAATAGCGAGGCGGACCTGCCCGGATGTTCCGGAAAGGTCCGCCCTCATGCTTTTATGGGCTATGGCTTTGCTTTTGCCTGGCTATGGCTTTGCTTTTGCCTGGCCATGGCTTTGATTTTGCTGGGCTATGGCTTTGCTGGGCTATGGCTTTTTCTGGCTATGACTTTGCCTTTTCCTGCTGGCGACTGGCCTTTCGGATCCTGTCTGGCAAGGGCGCCGGTTGTGGGCCGGTCAGGCCTTGCGTTCTGGCAGGATGTCGGGGGCGACGATGGCCACATCGGCCAGGCTGGCCGCTTCCGGCGAGTTCTTGAGCGTCACGCCGAGCTTGTCGATGGTGATCAGCTTGAGCAGGGCATCGACGATGGTTCCCGTCGCCGCCTGGCCCTTCCCGTCCGTCCCGCCGCCCAGGTTGACGACGGTCTGGGGAACGATCGGCACGGTCGCCGTCTTGATGGCGTCCGTCAGCTTGTCGGCGATCTCCTGGACGACCCGGAACTCGGCGCCGCCATAGGCCTTGACCTGGGCGTCAATGGCCTGGGCCCGCGCCAGGCCGACATTGCTCTCCTTCGAGGCCTCGGCCTCGCCCTCCAGGCGCACCTTCGAGGCGTTGGCGCGTGCGATCGCGATGATCTGGTTGGCCTCCTGCTCGGCCTTGCTGGCCAGCGCAGCGCCGTTGTTGCGTTCGACCTCGATCTGGATGCTCGACTTGGTCAGCAGGCTCTGCTGCTCGGCAACCGCCTGGGCCTCGCGCAGCGACTTCTCCTTCTCGGCCGCCTCCTGCTGCTTGCCGTAGGTGACCTTCTTCTCCTCGGCGATCTGGCGCTCGCGCAGCTGGGTCAGGATGTTCTCGATCTGGACGTCGGCAACCGGCGACTTCGGCGTGCCGATCAGCACTTCCTCCAGCTGCAGGTTGTACTTCTTGAACTTCTCGCGCATCTCGAGGACGGCGCGCTCGCGGATGGCGCTGCGCTCCTGGATCAGCTCGATCAGCGTCTTGGTCTGGGCCACGTCCTTGAAGTAGGCGCTGACCAGCGGGTCCAGCGACTGGTTGACCAGCATGTTGATGTCGCCAAAGCGCTGGATGACCCACGGCGCCTGCTTGTAGTCGATGTGCATGACCACCGAAAGCGGCAGCGACGGCTCGAAGGCGTCCTTGG
>CAYOHO010000080.1:0-7737 GCA_964403755.1 uncultured Oscillospiraceae bacterium | reverse complement strand
GGAGCTGCAGGGCGGCAGCGGCATCGGCCGTTCCGGCTGCCTGTGCTTTCCGGCCGGCTTCAGCAGGCAGGATGGCGGCAGAGAGGGCAACGGTCAGGACAAGCGCCAGGACCGGCAAGCCGGCACGGCGCCGTCCTGCGGCGACAGTGGCCGGCATCCGGCTGGCGACGGTGTTCTTCAGGCTGTTCAGGATAGTGGGCAATTTCAATGGCAATTTCAATAGATCGGTCCTTCGGCAGGCTGCCGGTCAGTAGGCCGGCTTGCGCTGGCTCGCCGGCTGCTGCCGGTTCTGACGGTGAATCATGCATACTGGAAAGCTGGCTGACTGCCCGATCAATCTGGGCAGCTGCTGTCGAGCATTATAACGCAACAACCCGATCCAAGGATAGAGTGTGTAGCCTCTTTGTCCGCCATTTGCGAGAAATTCATAAGTTGTTCATTTATTGGCACAACCTGTCAGAATTCCAGCGGTTTTGGCATATCCTGTCAGAATTTCATCGTCATGGGCATATCTGGCTGGCCGCTCAACGCGGCAGCGCCGATGCCGGCGCCCCTCTGGCGGCCGGAGACGTTTCGGGTTATGCTTGATAGCATCGGAAGCCAATGTGGCCCGCAGCCGCCTGAACAGGCGGGCCGCCGCGGCAGATGCCTGAAAGGGAGAACACCGCCTTGAGCCGTTATGTCTTCAGCCGCAAGCCCGACCCGGAACTGCCGCCTCAGATCACGCCAGCCCTGGCCCGGACCCGGATCCGTATCTGCACGGCCGGATATCCCGAGACGGGTTCGCTCTATTTTGAAGGCACGGTGCGCCAGTTCGTGATCGAGCGCCTGCCCCACGAAACCCTGATTGAACTGCTGCCCAACCTGCTTACGGTGCCTCGCTTCACCTACAGGCCAAGCACCGAGACCATCCTGGTCGAGCGCATCGACAACTGACGCGCTGCGGCCGGGCCGGGAGGAATGACGCATGCTTCTTGCCTGCAGCATTGAGAATGCCAACGTCTCGATCGGCGTCTTCGACGGCGACCGCCTGGTGCTTGACGCCCGGCTGGCAACCGTCCGCGAGCGGACTGCCGATGAGTATGCGATCCTGCTCAGCGGCATCTTCGCGATGAACCAGCTCACCCCGGCGGCGGTCGACGCCGCCATCCTGGCATCGGTTGTCCGCCCGCTCAGCATGACCATCAGCCGGGCCATCGAGCAGCTGACCGGCGTCCGCCCGCTGCAGGTGGGACCCGGACTGAAGACCGGGCTGAACATCAAGACCGACATCCCATCCCAGCTCGGCGCCGACATCGTCGCCAACGCAGTCGCTGCCATCACGCTGGCAGCTGGCCCGCTGGTGTTCATCGATTTTGGCACCGCCACCACGCTGACCGCCATCAACGAGAAGGGCGAACTCTGCGGTGTGCTCATCTGCCCCGGCCTGCGCACCGGCCTCGACGCCCTCTCATCCCGGGCGGCAGAACTGCCGGCGGTGGCCCTTGAAACCCCGCGCGCGCTGCTTGGCCGGAACACGATCGAATCCATGACCAGCGGCGTGGTTCTCGGACATGCTGCCATGGTCGACGGCCTGCTTGACCGCATCGCTGCGGACTGGGGCCACGGCGATCCAGCCGATCCGCCGCTCACTGTCATTGCGACCGGCGAACTGGCGGAACGGGTGATTCCCCATTGCCGCAGCCGCCATCGCATTGAGGCGGTATCCGGGCTGTCCCTGCTCGGTCTGAAGCGGATCCATCAGCTCAACCAGCGCCACCGGACCTGATCCGGCGGCAGCACTTGTCATCAGAGCATCGAAATTTTAACGGATTCTTGTCCATTCACGGTCAATTTTCAATTGCCGCGGACATGCCTGACATGTTAAAAATGAGATGAAACAAGAATCTGCCGGCTGCGGCGCAAGCATCCGCAGCCAGCCCATGGGCGTTGCACTCACCAGGGTGAGGCGACAGCAAAGGAGCAAAGCATGAAAACAGAGAACACTTCCCGCACGCTGTGGATGGCACAGACGGCCATACTCTCGGCAATCATCATCCTCATGGCCTTCACACCGCTCGGCTATCTCAAGGTCGGCACCATCTCGATCACCTTCCTGCCTGTCCCCGTCGTCGTCGGAGCAATCCTCGTCGGTCCCCTGAGCGGCGCCGTGCTGGGTGGCGTATTTGGCCTCACCAGTTTCGCCCAGTGCTTCGGCATGGACTTTTTCGGGACGACGCTGATGAGCATCAACCCCTTCCTGACCTTCATCCTCTGCATGGTTCCGCGCATCCTGATGGGTCTTCTCGTCGGCCTGATCTTCCGGGCCCTTGACCGGGTCGACCGTACGCGCGTGTTCTCCTATGCCGTCGCCTCTCTGAGCGGTGCCGTCATCAACACGGTCCTCTTCGTCGGCGCACTCGTCTGGTTCTTCGGCAATTCTGCCTTCCTGCGCCAGTTCGGCAACAGCACGCTCGCTATCATCGGCGTGCTTGTCACGATCAACGCGCTGGTTGAGGCCATCGCCAGCATGCTGGCCGGCACCGTCATCACCAAGGCCCTCAGCAAGGCTATCCCCCGGACCGGCACTTCCGCCCGCGCCAAGTAACCCGTTCCTGACTGAAGCGATCGTACGGCCGGGCTGCCCCCAGGGCAGCCCGGGCGTTTCCTGCGATGGAAAATGTCGGGAGCGTGATTGAATGAAGAACAAGGTCCTGTTCACCTCGCATTTTGGCACTCGCCTCTGGATTGGCACCGATCATCGGTACTGTGAGATTTCGGTTCAGGGAATCCATCAGGGCAGGGTCGTCTCCGGCCGCTGCCGCGATCCGAAGGACAGCATCGAACTCAGGCACATCGGACTCGACAGCGACCTCATCCGGATGGCCCGGACCGGGCAGCCCTACAGCCGAGGCTTTGGCAGTCAGGTGCAGCTCTATCCGATCGATGAGCTGACGGCAGCCCGCCTGCTGGCGGAGGACCAGCGCCTTGCCGACATTATGGCGACTGTCCAGGCGGCGGCCGCCACCTGCTGACCGGTCGTCGCCGTATCGGATCCGGCGGCTGGCTTGCTTTCGGCGAGGCTGTCCGGCGCTGAGGCAGCCGGCATTTCCAGACGCCAGTCGCATCACTGCTGAGTCTGGACTGGAAAAGGGACCGCCGAAACGGTCCCTTTTGCGTCGGTGGCATCAGAAGTTCCATGAATGGCGACAATGGCCCTGGCAAAAGACCCGTGAGACCTGCATGTCGCCGGGCGCACACCTGAAGTGCGGTGGCATTTCCAGCGCAATTGCGCTTTAATGATAGTGCTTCCGGCCTGCACCAGGCAGGCCATCCCAGGATCCGGCAAGGAGGACCGCACCGATGCTAGAACCGAGCGCCAGACTGGCAGAAGACGGCAGCTTCAGGTACCTGACCGGCCGCTACCGCCATGCCTGGTGGACGCTGTCCGTGCCCCTCTATCTCCTGTTTTTCGCCTTTGCCGAGCGGACGGTCACCAGCCATTACTGGGTCTCCTACTCGCCGCTGGATGACCGGATCCCCTTCCTCGCTGCTTTTGTCTGGCCGTATGTCCTCTGGTACCCGTTCCTGGCCGTGACCGGCATATGGCTGATCCTGCGCGACGCCGACGCCTTCCGCCGCTACATCTGGTCGATCATGATCGGCTTCAACGGCAGCATCCTGTTCTGCCTCCTCTTCCCCAACGGCCAGGACCTGCGGCCTTCGCCGGTGCCTGGCTCCGGACTCGATGTCGAGCTCATCCGACGGCTCTATGCCGTCGACACCAATACCAACGTGCTGCCGAGCGTCCATGTGATCGGCTCGATGCTGGTTGTGCTGGCCGCCTTCGACTCGCCGACCGTCAGCCGGCCGTGGCGGCTTGCCGCCATCGTCCTGGCAGTCCTGATCAACATCTCCACCGTCTGCATCAAGCAGCATTCGGTGCTCGACATCGGCGCCGGCCTCATCGCCAGCGCCCTTGTCTATGTGATCGTCTATGTCGGTCTCCGTCGCCTCCAGCAGCGGAGCAGGCCGGCGAGCGGCACGGGTGCGGCTGCATGATGCCGATGGACCCGAACCGCACGAACAGTATGATGCCGATGGACCCGAACCGCACGAACAGAACGATGCCGATGGACCCGAACCACTCTGGCAGCCCGATGCCGGGCGAACCGAATCTCGCGCATATCCGAATGGTTGTGACCGACCTGGACGGAACCCTGCTGGCCAGCGACAAGAGCGTTTCGCCGGAAAACCTGGCCGCGATTGCACGCCTGCATGAGCAGGGCGTCCTCTTCTCCTTCGCCTCCGGCCGCATGAGCCAGATCCTGGCCGCCTATGTCCGCCAGCTCGGCGTCACCGCCCCGGTCATTGCCTGCAACGGCGCCAAGATCTTCGACCCGGCCGATGGCCGTGTTCTGCACCACATCTTCCTGGACCCCGACGAAGCCGAGGCGCTGCTCAACTTTGCCTGGCGCCACGACCTCGACTGTCTCGGCTTCGGCATGGATTCGGTGCATTATGTCGCCGGCAGCAAGCGCGTGCAGCACTATCGCAACTACAACCGGATCGCCGCCCGCACCGGCGTGCCGCCGGTCGCCCTGATCCCCTTCGGCCGTGACCGGGCCGGCGAGCACCGGGCCCTGGCACAGGCCGGTCTGCTCAAGATCCTGGTCGCCGAACGCAGCGGCGGCGACATCGCGCTGGCGCTGCAGCACCTGTCCGGCAGCAGCCGCATCTATCCGGAAGTGTCGGAGCCGGCCATCATCGACGTGCTGCCCATGGCAGCCAACAAGGGTGCCGCGCTGGAAACGATCGCCCGCGACCTGGGCCTTGCGCTGGCCGATGTCTGCGTGTTCGGCGACTACGAAAACGACCTCAGCATGATGCGGAAAGCCGGTTTCTCGTTCGCCATGGCCAACGCCGTCGATTCGGTCAAGCAGGCGGCCTCCGCCCTGACCGGCAGCAACGACGAGCATGGCTTTGCCACAGCGGTCGAGCGCCTGATCCTGCCGGGACGGGCCCGGCGGCAGCCGGCGGACGGTTCGCCCGCCATCCAGCCGACGTTCGGCATGGACTGAGCCACCGGCATCCAGCCGGCGGCAAGCATGATTTGAATAGCCCTTGGCGGCTGCGTCAGCCGGCAGCGTCCATGGACATATGCCCGAGGCAGCCGCGTCAGCCGGCACCCAATGCGAACTGCAGGAGGATATCAGAGATGAGAATCAATCGGGACCGTCTGGTCGAGACCTTCAAGGCGCTGGTCGCCATCGACAGCCCATCCTACAACGAGCGGGCGATGGGCGACGATCTTTGCCGGCGTCTGGCCGATCTAGGCCTGGCCGTCAGCGAAGACGAGGCCGGACGGGCCATCGGCGGCAGCTGCGGCAACCTGCTTGCCTTCCTCCCGGGCGATCCCGGCCGCGAGCCGGTCCTGTTCTGCGCCCACATGGACACGGTTGAGCCGGCCAGGGGCAAGCAGGCAATCCTCGGTGACGACGGATTCATCCGCAGCGACGGCACGACCGTTCTGGGCGCCGATGACATCAGCGGCCTGGCCGCCATCCTCGAGGCCCTTGCGGCGCTGCACGAGCAGGGCCTGCCGCACCGGCCGGTTGAAATCCTCTTCTCCGTGGCTGAAGAGGTCTACTGCAAAGGCATCGAAGCCTTCGACTTCAGCCGGCTGCGCTCACGCGAGGCCTATGTGCTGGATCTGACCGGGCCAGTAGGTGCGGCAGCCTACGCGGCGCCCACCATCCTCACCTTCACGGCGACCGTGCATGGCCGTCCGGCCCATGCCGGCTTTGCGCCCGAGCAGGGCATCCATGCCATCGCTGCTGCCGCCGCCGCCATTGAGGAGCTGCGCCTTGGCCGCATCGACACCGACACGACCCTGAACATCGGCCTGATCCAGGGCGGCCGGGCGACCAACATCATTCCCGAGACCTGTATCGTGACTGGCGAGGTGCGCAGCCTCTCGCACGCGAAGGCACTGAGCACCGCCGAGTCCGTCCGCAGCATCTTCGAAACTGAAGCGTCCGATCGCGGTGCGCGGCTCGATTTCACCACCGCCGTCGCCTCCATGGCCTATGCCACGCCGGTTGACCACCCGGTTGTCAGCCGCTTTGAGGAGGCCTGCCGCCGCCTCGGCCTGGAGCCGCTCCTGAGCGAGACGTTTGGCGGCAGCGACAACAACAGCCTGGCCCAGCGCGACGTCCGGGGCATCGTCATCGCCAACGCCATGAACCAGTGCCACTCCAGCGCCGAGTACACAACGGTCGACGAGCTGGCGCGCATCGCCGAGCTGACGCTTTCGCTGATGGCGGACTGAGGTGCCGTTCTGTCAATCACGCCGCTGGAATGGTAAACTGGAAGCAGGAAAGCCCGCTGCAGCAGGGTTTCCGCAGGTGCCGCCGCCAGGGCCGCGCAACAGAAAAGCCGGATCGGGGGTGACAGATTGAACCGGGACTTCATCTTCCTGAACAGCACGCGAACGCTCTGCCATGTCTGCGGCCAGGTCATCGACGGCCGGATCGTGCAGGAGGGCAATGCCATTTACCTGCTCAAGCGCTGTCCCGAGCATGGCCCCTTCCGGGAGCTGTACGAAGAAGATGCAGCCTGGCAGCGGCTCAAGCCGGATTTCGACAAGCCCGGCAGCGCCAGCGCCTGCCAGACCGGCTACGACCGTGGCTGTCCGCACGACTGCGGCCTCTGTCCCGACCATGACCAGCATACCTGCATCGGCCTGATTGAAGTGACCCGGCGCTGCAGCCTCGGCTGCCCCACCTGCTTCGCCCAGGGCGGCCGCGGCCGCGACCTGTCTCTGGAACAGATCGCCCGGATGATGGACTTCCATATTGCCGCCGAAGGCGGACGGGCGGAGATCCTCCAGATCAGCGGCGGCGAACCGGCCGAGCACCCTCAGATTCTCAAGATCATCCGCATGGCGCGGGCACGCAATTATGGCTATGTCATGCTCAACACCAACGGCCTGCGGCTGGCCAGCGATCCGGCATTTGCCGCTGCCCTGGCGGAATTCCGCGGCGGCTTCGAAGTCTATCTGCAGTTCGATGGCCTCGATGATGACATCTACCGCGACCTGCGCGGGCGGCCGCTGCTCGAGCTGAAGCGTGAGGCGGTCCGCCGTCTCCGCGAGAACCATGTGCCGGTCACCCTGGTCTGCACGGTCAAGGCCGGCGTCAACGACCAGGCGATCGGCGACCTGCTCTTCTACGCCATGCAGGATCCGGGCGTGCGCGGAGTCAATTTCCAGCCGCTGGCCTATTTCGGCCGGCTCGAGGGACCCGGCGGCGAGACAGGCGGCATTCCCGCCCAGGCAGAACGGGACCGCCGTGTCACCCTGTCCGGCGTGCTGCGCCGCATCGAGCAGCAGACCAGCCGCATGCTGCTCCAGAGTGACTTCATTCCCCTCCCCTGCAATGTCGAGCGCGTGGCCATCACCTATCTACTGCGCCAGAACGGACGCTTCATCCCGGTCACCCGCGGACGCGACATGCGCCCCTACCGCAATTTCTTCAACAACACGTTTCTGTTCACCTTCGAGGAGACGCTGAGCGGCTTCAAGGACGAGAACGGCTGCTTCACCCCGGGTGCCTGCTGCGAGCTGGTCGGCGATCTCAAGCGGATGCTGCCGTTCCGGTTCCTGCTCCAGCCCAAGGCTGAGAAGATCCGCTTTGTCGATGAGAACACGTTCCGCATCAGTGTCAGCTCTTTCATCGATCCATACAATTTCGACCT
>CAYOHO010000079.1:0-7759 GCA_964403755.1 uncultured Oscillospiraceae bacterium | reverse complement strand
CGCCGGTCCGCTCCGAGCGGACCGGCGACGATGATATTCTGACCGTCATCACCGACAGCGAGAACGGCCGCGAGTACTACATGGCATTCATCGACTCGTTCCAGATCGAATCCCGCGAGTATGCCGTCATGTACAACTACGAGCCGGACGACGGCAGTCACCACGACCCGGAGATCATCATCATGCGCTCCGAGCGCAGCGCCGCCGGCGAACAGTACTATCGCTCCATCAAGAACCATCAGGAGCTCAGCACGGCCTTTGACGTCTTTTTCCGGCGGTTTGAGGAACAGGGCGGGCTTTGAACGGGGTGGACATGCTTTGCACGCGCTTGGAGGCCTTTGGCCCGACAGACATCGAGGATTATGAAAGGTGCTTCCAGGCAAGCGCCGCCGAGATATCCGATTCCTTCCCCAACAGCCGGATTGCCTGGAATGCCGGCTTCAATTACCAGAAGACGTTCATCGGGGGCCTGTTCTGCCTGGTCAGCGATGGTGGCGCCTTTACGTCGCCGCATCTGGCCATGCCGATCGGCCACGTGGATGGCGCCTCCCTGCAGCTGGCAGTCGACGGGCTCTTTCCCTGTTTCGAGAAGCGGGACTGGCCCTTCCGGGTGCTCTACGTCGACGAAGGCAGCCTGCCGTTCTTTGAGGGCCTCCAGGGCTATCGGACGCAGTCGGGCTGCATCGACTGCTTCTCGGACTACATCTATGACGCGGAAAGCCTGGCGACGCTCGCTGGCAAGCAGCTGCATGCGAAGCGCAACCACGTCAACCGGTTCTTCCGGGCCTGCCCGGACTTCACCTATGCCACCCTGACCCCGGCTGACCAGGAGGACTGCCTGAAGCTCGTCGCCCAGTGGTGCGACGAGAAGGGCATCGATGCGCTTGACATCCGCGGCAGCGACTACGTGCCGATCCGCGACCTGTTCGCCAGCATGGACCGGCTGAAGGTGCGCGGCGGCGTCATCCGCATCGGCGGCGAGGTCGCCGCCTTCGCCATGGGGAGCGCCTTCCGTTCCCTGGGCGTGATCCATTTCGAAAAGGCACGGACCGATATCGATGGACTTTATGCCGTAATCAACCGGCTGGTCGTTGAGAACGAGTTTGCCGACTGCCGTGAGATCAACCGCGAGGAGGACATGGGCATCGAGGGCCTGCGCAAGGCCAAGCAGTCCTATTTCCCGAAGCGGATGGTAAAAAAGTACGAAGTGATCCTGACCCGAGCCTGATATCCGCACCGCTCCGAACCGGAGCGGGAGGACGCCGGGATCCCGGACCGGATCTGAAGGAGTGCGCCATGCAGCCAGATCAGCCCGAAAGGCCGGAATTCACGCCCGAACCCGGCTGGGCCCGTCCGCCCGTGCCGGTGCAGCATCCGCACCGCCTCTCGGCGCGGACGATCCTGCTGCCGGTCGCGTTCATCCTGCTTCACCTGATCGCCGCAACGGCTACCTCGGCACTCTATGTCATCATCCTGGCCTTCATCAGCAGCGCCTCGGGCAACCAGGACATGATTGCCGCGCTTGCCGACCCGGAAGCCCTCAGCCAGCTCCTGATGCAGCACTATCCCATCATCACCGTGCTGTTCTCGCTGTTCCTGATACCCGTCTATGCCCTCTACCTGTCCTATTCCCGGCGCCGCGAGCCCCGGCAGCTCTATGCCGAGCGCCTGCGGCTGACCGATGTCTCGGCCGGCCTGGCCATGATCGTGGGCGCCCTCGGTGTCACCAGCCTCTATTTTGCCCTTCTCCAGTGGCTGGCCCCGCGCATCCCCTATGTGAGCCAGCAGCTTGACGACTATCAGCGCATCAGCGGCAGCTTCACGCCCCGGGTCGGCATCTTCTGGCTGATCCTCGGCATCTCCATCATGGCGCCGCTGACCGAGGAGCTGCTCTTCCGCGGCATTGTCCAGGGCGAGTTCCGCCGCGTCATGCCGGAACCGGCCGCCATCGTGCTCCAGGCCGTGCTTTTCGCCGCCTACCACATGCAGCCGGTCCAGTCCACCTACGCCCTCATCCCGGGACTGCTTCTCGGCATGGCCTACGCCTGGTCGCGCTCGATCTGGGTCCCGATCCTCATGCACATGACCTACAATTTCCTCGGCAGCGTGGTCCCTGTCCTCCATGGCGACGACCCGACCATGAGCCGGATTGCCGCCGCCGCCCAGCTTGCCTTCATCCTGGTCGGACTTCTGGCCGGCACATTCATGTACCTGAACCGCCGGCGCGTGCCTGCAGGTTCTGAACCGCAAGCGAAAGCCCCCTAGCACCGAACCGTATGCGAAAGCCTTCGAGCACCGAACCGCAGGCGAAAGCCTTCGAGCACCGAACCGCAGGCACGGACCTGCAATACCCGAGAAAGACAGGAGCACTGCCGTATGATGAGAATGGAGAACAAGGTGATGATTCCGGAAGGATACCAGTCCAAGCTGGATATCCGCGAGACGGAGATCGCCATCAAGCTGATCAAGGACCGGGTCGAGGAGCAGATCGCCGACTCGCTCAACCTGACCCGCGTCTCGGCACCGCTGTTCGTGCGCCGCGGCACCGGTATCAACGACGACCTCAACGGGGTCGAGCGCCCGGTGCGCTTCGACATCCGCGACATCGGCAGCGACGTTGAAGTCGTGCACTCCCTGGCCAAGTGGAAACGCATGGCGCTCGCCCGCTATGGCTTCAGTGTCGGCGAAGGCCTCTACACCGACATGAACGCCATCCGCCGCGACGAGGAGCTCGATAACCTGCATTCGGTCTATGTCGACCAGTGGGACTGGGAGAAGGTCATCAGCCGCGAGCAGCGCACGCGCGAGACGCTCGAGTCCATCGTGCGCGAGATCTATGCCTGCCTGCGCCGGGTCGAGAACCACCTCATCCGCTACTATCCCATGCTGGAGCGCAAGCTGCCGGATGAGATCACCTTCATCACCTCCCAGGAGCTGCTCGACCTGTATCCCGACCTGCCGCCAAAGGCCCGCGAGGACGCCATCTGCCGCCGGCACCGGGCCGTGTTCGTCATCCAGATCGGCGACCGCCTCTCCGACGGCAAGCCGCACGACGGCCGCGCCCCCGACTACGACGACTGGCAGCTGAACGGCGACATCCTGTTCTACTACCCGACCCTCGACCGCGCCTTTGAGATTTCATCCATGGGCATCCGCGTCGATGAGACGTCCATGCGCACCCAGCTCGAGAAGGCCGGGGTTCCGGAGCGGGCCCAGTTCGAGTTCCACCGCCTCATCCTCAGCGCCGCGCTGCCATACACGGTTGGCGGCGGCATCGGCCAGTCACGGCTCTGCATGTTCTACCTCGACAAGGCCCATATCGGTGAGGTCCAGTCCTCCGACTGGCCGGACGGCATGCAGGAGCTTTGCGCGCGCAACGGCATGTACCTGCTGTGACCGCCTGACCGGAGCATACGGCTGTGGCCAGACGCACCCGCGAATACACGCGCATCCGCAAGCGCATCTTCGTGGTTTCCGGCATCACCCTCACGGTGGTGGCGCTGGTCGCTGCCTTCCTGTCGTGGCTGCTGTCCACCCTGGTCGGCCCGTCAAACCTCTATCGCTTCAGCATCGCCGAGGAACGCAGCCGGCCGGCCGTGCTCGGCAGCGGCCTCAGCCTGTCGGATGGCCAGTCGGCCAGCTTCCTGCGTGACAGCTCGTTCGAGCCCTTTGTCTTCCGCCACGCCGTCAGCCTGCTGGGCGGCTCCGGCCGAACCCTGCTCGCCTCCTCGGAGGATGCCAGCGCCGGCCTCTATGGCGATGGCTTCTTCAACGGCGCCTCGGCCCGCATCCTGTCGATGGGAAGGGAAGGGCTGACCCTGCGCAAGACGGCTTCAGTCGTCCGCTTTGGCATCAACCGAGTCGGTGTCTTCCAGACCCTCGCCCTGCCCGCGGATGTGCCGGCCGGTGCGCCGGTGCTGGCCTTTGCCCGCAGCGGCAGCCGCTCGCTGGCAGTCGGGCGCAGCGGGCTGGTTCTGCGCAATGTTGCCGGACAGACCATCGTCTCCGGCAACTCCGGCATCACGGCCGACCTGACCGGCGTCTGCAGCCTGGGCGAGGGATTCCTCAGCGTCAGCGCCGCCGGCGACGCCGCCTACTCAACCGATGGGGCGGCCTGGCAGCCCTGGACGGTCGGCGCTCCCGCTGCCCTGACGGCGGTCACGGCCGCCGAGCCAGGCCTGGTCGTTGCCGTCGGCCGCGATGGTGCGATCCTGGTCGGCAGCAGCGGCTTCCTCAACCCCGTGGCATCCGGCACCACCCGGACACTGCGCAGTGTTGCCTATGGCAATGGCCGATTCGTCGCGGCTGGCGATGGCGTGCTGCTCCAGTCGGGAAACGGCCTGGTCTGGGAGCCGGTCACTGATCCCAGGGCGGCCGTCCTGGCGGATACGACCAGCTGGCAGTCGGTCAGCTTCCAGGCTGGCCGTTTCCTGGTTACCGGCAGCGGCGGCCAGGTCGCTCTGTCTGACGGCAGCAGCTTCACGTTCCAGACCATCGACCCTGCCCAGGTCTATCTCGACGCGGTCATGCTCTCCGGCCAGCAGATCATCCTGCTGGATGCGGGCGGGCATTTTTCCGTATCCAATGACCAGGGCCTCAGCTGGCAGAAAAGCGGCATTGATACCGGCATGTCCAGCCGCATCATCGAGCTCATCGGCAAGGACAAGATCCTCAGCGCCGACGCGGAAGGCCATCTTGGCCAGGCCAGCATCGTCGCCGAGATCGAGCTGGACAGCCCGGTCGCCGGCCAGGCCCTGCAGTCCGGTGACCTGTGCTTCCTTGAGACGTTCCGCAGCGATGTGCCCGCCACCTACCTGGGCAAGGGTGCGGCCCTGGCCCGGGAGAACATGCCCTGGCAGGTGCAGGGCAACGGCACGGCCGAGCGTGTTGCCGGCGAAGCCGCTCCCAGCGGCGGCAGCGGCGCGCTTCGCCTCACCGCGCTGGCGCCGAAGCAGGTCGACGGCCAGGACGAGACCTTCATCAGCCAGGTTGTCAATCCGGCCCTGCTGCTCAGCCAGTCGCGCACGCAGGTCTATCGCCTCGAGCTCTACATGCGTCAGGACCAGCTGGCAAGCCGTGCGGTGATGGCGTGGATCAGCGGTCCCTTCACGTCGGTTGGAACGACCTTTGAAAACGTCGGCAGCACCTACAAGAAGTACACGTTCACCTTTGTCCTGCCGCTCGAGTCGATCCGCGAAACGTCCGAAATCCGGCTCAACATCGGCTTCCGGGGTACCGGCACCGTCCTGCTTGACCGCGTGTATTTCGGGCCGGCGACCGATCTGCACCATGGCCTGGACCGCCGCTTCGCCGAGTCGGTGACCGGCGCGGCGCCTGGCTTTATCCGCCTGGCCTATGCCGGCATCGGCAGCGAGTCTGCGGCCGACGCCTTCGCCCTGCCGATCGACAGCGCCAATCCGACGATTGACGAGGCGGGCTTCCATGACGGCGGCATCCAGTCGCTCGACACCGGACTTCAGCTCTGCCTGGAGGCAGATGCCTCGCCATACCTGGTCATCGGCTCGCAGATGAGCCAGGCCAGCCTCCAGAACCTGCTGGAATTCCTCTGCGGGCCGGTGTCGGAGCCCTATGGCCAGCTGCGACTGGCCAACGGACGCGTCGCCCCCTACAGCGACGCGTTTGACCGGATCATCATCGAGTTCAACGATGATGCCGGCCTGTTCGCTTCTGACCAGCAGCGGGCCTCGTTCGTCAACACCATGATGCGCACCGTTGAGCAGTCCTCCTACTATCGGGAGCTGAAGAGCCGGCTGGTGTTTGTCGACGGCATGTCCTACCAGGACGGCGTGCTGCTCTCCCGGGCCGACTATCATGCGACCGACTTCTCGGCGGTCATCGGTACCGCCGTTGAGCCGGCCATCTCGGCCGCCTTCCTGAAGTACTTCGACCAGATTCCGCGCACGCCGGAGCGTTCCGAAGAGCGCTATCCGGAAATCATGCGCCAGACGGTCTTCCGCCTGACGACGGACAGCCAGCCGCGCCTGCCTGACATCTGCGGGGTGCTGCTGCAGGATTTGGGCAAGTACACCAGCCTTGCCTGCCTCGACTACCCGCTGGCCGCGCCGGCCCAGCGGCGCCAGCTGTACCTGGCAGCCGCCGGCATTGTCTCGCGGGCCGCGCACGGCGTTCCGCTGGTATCGGCTGTTCTGGCGGACTCGGACAACCGGAACGCCGCAGCCGGCGCCCCGACGTCGGGTACCGCCGCTGTCTCCGCGACCGTCACAGCCAACGCCGGCAGCGATGCCACGGCCGGCACGGGGACGGATGCCACGGCTGGAACCGGAACACCGGCAGCACTGCCGGTCAGCCTCTATGCATTCCGTGACGGCAACGGACTGTCGGTCATCCTGATGAACAGCGGCACCGAGCCGGTCATCCTGCAGCTGTCGACCGAACTTCCCCTGGTGCCGGCCACGATCGCGAAGTACGACGCCAAGGGCCAGCTGCTGTCGACCCAGCCGCTTCGCCGCCTGAACAGCCGCATCAACCTGCTGCCCGGCTCGGTCGCCCTGATCCAGTCGGACAAGTCCGCGGCCCGGTAGGCCGTGCCAGCGGCGGCAGGCGCTTGTGTCTGCCAGAACCAGGCGCCCGGATCAGGAAAATGCGCGAGAAAATTCCCGGAAAAATTGCCGATCGGCCACCGCCAAATGTTGACAGCCGGAACATCCCTCGTTATAATGATTAAGCGCTTGGGTGGTTAGCTCAGTTGGTTAGAGTACATGCTTGACATGCATGGGGTCGGAGGTTCGAGCCCTCTACTACCCACCAAGACAAAATCCCTGCGGCTGTAAGGCCGCGGGGATTTTTGCGCTGTACGCCCCGGAACGCCTTCCGTGTCTGGCATCGCCTGCGGGAAGCGGCTATAATGGAATTGCAGCAGGCTCTTGCGGAATCTTCCACTCCAGGCAACGGAACCATGGTTTCATCAGTGCCGGCGATCCATTCGCCGCATCTGCAGGGAGGAAATTCGATGGAGACTCGTGTTCGTGAGATCAAGGCCAGGAAGTATCCGGACATCAGCATCAAAGTCACGCCAGGCCACTTTGCGACCCGCCATTCCCACATCAACCACTATGTCGACATCACCGAGATCAAGTCGCTCCAGCGGATGGCCCAGCAGGCTGGCGAAGCGCTGGCCCGGCAGTTCTCGGTGCAGATCCCGATCGACACCATCGTCTGCCTTGACGGCGGCGAAGTCATCGCCGCATTCCTGGCCGCCGCGCTCTCCCGCCCGGACATCCGCGCCCTGAACAAGAACGCCGACATTGCCATTGTCACACCCGAGCGCAACACCTCCGGCCAGATCATCTTCCGCGACAATACCCAGCGCATGATCTGGAACCGGGACGTCCTGCTTCTGGTTGCCTCGGCCACCACCGGCGGCACCCTGAACCAGGCCATCGAAAGCATCCAGTACTACAGCGGCCGGGTCAGCGGCATTGCCGCCCTGTTCAGCGCCGTCGACCGGGTACGGGGCATCGAGGTCAATTCCGTCTTCACAGCCGAGGATGTGCCGAACTACCATACGTACAATGCCGCCGACTGCCCGGACTGCAAGGCCGGACACAAGATCGACGCCCTGGTCAACGACTACGGCTATTCCCGCCTCTGAACCGGCCGGCAGGCCAGGTAAGGAATCCGAAAGACGGCAGGTGGCTTGAGAAAGCCGCCTGCCGCCTTTTTAGTGCGCCACGCATGGCGCTTCACTCGGCGGTGAAAGTCCGCTATGGAGGTATGT